>JAKBCG010000008.1 GCA_021808035.1 Pseudomonadota bacterium | reverse complement strand
CGCGATTTCCACGACGTCGGATGCGACGGGTTCATATTCGGTATACGACTTCAATTTCAATTCGAACTTCCCGGACTATCCGAAACTTGGCATCTGGTACGCCGGCGCCACGAGTCCCTATTCGGGACTCTACATGTCATTCAACATGTTCCAACGCGGCAGCCGCTTCGTCGGTGCGCAAGCCTGTGCGATCCCGATCACGGCCGTCAAGTCACCACCCACGGTGCTGAATCTGACCTGCATGCAAGGCTCGACCAGCGTCTACAGCATTCTGCCGGCCGACGTGGATGGATCGAATGCCGCGCCCGCGACCCAGCCGGAAATGTACTTGCAGTTCAATGCCAGTCGCGGCAGCGGAAACGCGCTGGCGCTGTACCAGTTCGCGCCGAACTTCCAGGCCCCGGCGAATTCCACCTGGCAACTCGCGAAGAGCATCAACGTCGCTACCTACCATGAGGCGTGCGGAGGGGCTGCTTGCATTCCGCAGCCGGATACGAGTCAACAGCTTGACTCTCTCGGCGATCGCCTGATGTACCGGCTGGCCTATCGCAACCGGGGTAACGGCGTCGACACGCTGCTGGTGAATCATTCCGTTCAAGTGTCCTCGAGCAGTAACCAAACGGGTGTCCGCTGGTACCTGATCGACAATCCGTCGGGCTCGACGACGGTGTCGGAAGGTACGTATGCCCCGGCAGACGGTATCTATCGATGGATGGGCAGTGTCGCCGAGGATAAATTCGGCGATTTGGGGTTGGGGTACAGCTTCTCCGGTCCCACCACCTTTCCGGGTGTCGCGGTGACCGGCAGGACAGCCGGCGATACAGCGGCGTCTGCGCTTTACGAGGAAACGCTCGTATGGAGCGGCGCGGGATCACAGACGGGCGTGAATCGCTGGGGCGATTACACCAGCATGACGCTGGATCCGTCGGACGACTGTACCTTTTGGTACACCGACGAGTACCTGCCGGCTACCGGCAGCTTCAATTGGCAGACCCGGATCGCGAGCTTCCGCTTCCCGAACTGTACGAACTGAATAGACGCATCGGCGATTAGGCAGTCGTCCGGGTTCCCGCCGGTGATCGGCGGGGCCCGGGCGGCGCCGATTGGGCGAATCAGCGCAGCTTGAGGTCTTTGCTCGCGGCGAGGCGGGCGGGCTCCTGCGCGAACAGGCGCTCGACCATCGGTGCGATCAACGTCGTGTACCGGATCGCATCGGCGTGCGACAGGTGCGACCATTCCGGCGGCTTGAAGTCGCGCAGTTCCGGGTAGTCGCTGAAGACCAAGCCGGGCGCGCCCGTGCGCTTGAGCAGCACGTCCCAGGTGGTGACGACCGGCTCGGTTTGGTCCTCGAAAGCTCGGTAAGGGCCGATCACCGGTTGGCGTACGAAGATCACCCGCGCACCGTGCGCGCGCAGCTCTTTGACCGCCTTCACCGCCAGATCGATCTGCTGGTCCGCGAGCGCCTGGCGCTTCGCGGGCGTGTCCAGCATCGGCGGCGGCGGATCTCGCCATTGCTGCGCCCAGATGCTGCGGGCGAGCGCGCGGTAAGCCGCGTCCGTGACCACTTTGGGCCACATGTGGGTGTTGCGGTCGTAGTCCGACAACGACAGTTTGCGCACGCTGACGTGCGGATGCGTGCCGGCGCGCACCGGCCACCAGGGCTGACGTGCGAGCACGGTCTCCAACGCGTAGTCGGGATCGTCGAACGCGAAATACGGCTCGATGAAGTGCATCGACAGCCAGGTGCCGATTCGCTTGGTCGGCGTGCGCTTGCGCCAGTCGCGGATGGCATCGCCTCGATAAGCGAAGCCGGTGAAGAACAGTGACGTGGTCACGCCGACCAACAGTCTGCCGTGGAACTTGCGATCGGCGGCCAAATCCTGCAGCGCGGGTAGCGCGGAAGTGCCCTCCAGCGAGAGCTGGATCGGTTGCTCGCCGGTGACCTTCTTCCATGCCGGCAGTTGCATGTCGAACAGCGTGCGGGAAGACCCGATCAGCACCAATGCATCGCCCTCGCCGTCGTCGATGCGGCGGCGCTGTTGCGCCCATTGCCCGTTGCTGTTGCGATAGCTCGGCGTGACGCCGAACGCGCGCCAGTGCCATTCCCAGGCGCCGGTCAGCAGCACGGCCAGCAGTACGGCGCCGATCCAGATCGAACCCCAAGGCCGCTCGGGGATGTCGCGCTCGGGCACCGGCTGCGCGATGCCCGGGCGGTCGGCGGCGGTCTGGCGCACGAAGCCCGGGCGCGTCGCGATCGGTTCGCCGCGGCTTTCAGAACTGGAAGTAAATGAACGCATTGCCGTTCCCCTGCGCAATGACGATCAGGAACGCCATCAGGCCCATGCCCATCGACAGGGCCACCGCCGGCACCCGTAGCAGCACCGATTCGAGCGTGCGCCGGCGCATCCACCAGTGCGCGGCCACGATGCCGGCGACGATCGAGAGCGTCGCGGCGATCAGCATCGTCGAGAGAATCGGCTTCGCCCCGGCGTGGGCGCCGAACATCGCGGTGAGCACCTGCCACGCCTTGTCGAAGGTCTTGGCCCGGAAGAATACCCAGGTCACGTTGACCAGCATCCAGGTCAGCATGCCCAGTGCGAACAGGGCCATCGGGCCCGGGCGGTAGCCGGCGAAGCGGCCGCGCAAGCTGCGTTCGATCGACAGATAGAGGCCGTGCAGTCCGCCCCAGGCGACGAAGGTCCAGTTCGCGCCGTGCCACAGACCGCCGAGCAGCATGGTACCCATCAGGGCGAGGTAAGTTCGCGCTCGACCGTGGCGGTTGCCGCCGAGCGGAATGTACAGATAGTCGCGCAGCCACGAGGACAGCGTGATGTGCCAGCGACGCCAGAAATCGGAGAAGCCCACGGCCGCGTACGGGAAGCGGAAATTGTCGGGCATCGCAAAACCCAGGCACATCGCGACGCCGATCGCGATGGTCGAATAGCCGGCGAAGTCGCAGAAGATCTGCCCGCTGAAGGCCAAAGTGCCGATCCAGGCATCCAATGCGCCCACCGCGTGCCGGGTATCGTAGACCGCCTCGGCGGCCTTCGACAGAAAAGTGTCGGCCAACACGACCTTCTGGAACAGGCCCAACAACACCAGCACCAGACCGAACTGCAGTTGCCGGCGCGTCGCGCGGCGTTCCTGCTCGAACTGCGGCACCAGTTCGGTCGGGCGCATGATCGGGCCGGCCACGAGGTGCGGGAAGAACGTCACGAACAGCGCGTAGTCGAGGAATTTGCGGGCCGGGAGCGCACGGCGCAGGTACACGTCCAACGTATAGGACAGCGTCGCGAAGGTGTAGAACGAGATGCCGACGGGCAGCACGATGCCCCACTTCGGTGGCACATAGTGCACGCCGTAGACCGAGACGACGTCGCTGAAGTTCTGCAGCAGGAAGTGGCCGTACTTGAAATAACCCAGCATGCCGAGGTTGGCCACCACCGACAGCAGCATCCACGCGCGTCGCGACGCCTTGCGTTCGGCGTGCACCAGTTGTT
This sequence comes from Pseudomonadota bacterium, assembly GCA_021808035.1. Classification (GTDB taxonomy): domain Bacteria; phylum Pseudomonadota; class Gammaproteobacteria; order Steroidobacterales; family Steroidobacteraceae; genus Bog-1198. The sequence goes on along the minus strand of JAKBCG010000008.1, from coordinate 16,635 downwards.
GCGCGGCGAACCAGTCGACGACGGTCGAGATCCACAGCAGGATCACGAACGGCGGGTTCCAGGCCATGTAGAAGAGGTAGCTGGCGACCAGCAGGTTGATCTTGCGCGTGCGCCAATTGAACGGCATCGCGTGCAGCCCGAGCACGAGCGCGAAGAACGCCAGGAAAGCGAGCGAGTTGAACACCATGTCGGGCTACTCCCCGGAGCCGGCCAGAATCGTTATAGTTGCTTCTGATTCGCATTTACCCATATCGGCGGGGCGAACTCAATCGACTTTTTGGATTGCTCGCACGGTTCCAGGCCCGGTGTCGATCGCGCGATGGGCCGAAAGGCCCGCTTGACGATTTTCCGGTCGGCGGCGCATGGTCCCGCGGTGAAATCGACCCGCCACGGTACAGGGGAGGTATCCGTGCTCGGCCTGATGCAGTACGAACAGATGATGATTTCCGACTTCATCGTCCACGCCGCGCGCCATCATGCGCGGGCCGAGGTCGTCTCGCGGCTTGCCGAGGGGATCCATCGCCAGACCTATCGCGATACGGAGCTGCGCGCGCGCAAGCTCGCCCAAGCGCTCGGGCGGCTCGATGTGAAGCCGGGCGACCGGGTTGCGACGCTTGCATGGAACACGTACCGGCACTTGGAGCTGTACTTCGCGATCTCGGGATCGGCGGCGGTGGTGAACACCGTGAATCCGCGCCTCGCACCGGAGGATATCGCTTACATCCTCGGCCATGCGGAGGATCACGTGCTGTTCGCCGAGGTCGAATTCGCACCCTTGGTCGCTGACGTCGCCGGTAGACTTCCGGCCGGCGTGCTGCGGACGGTGGTGTTCCTCTGCGCCGGACACGCGGTGCCGCGGGTCGCGCTTCCCGGCGGCATCGACGTGATGGCCTACGACGCGCTGGTCGACGCGGAAGACGGCGATTACGCCTGGCCGCGCTTCGACGAGCGCAGCGCCAGCGCGCTCTGCTATACCTCGGGCACCACCGGCCGGCCGAAGGGCGTGCTCTACACGCACCGCTCGACGACGCTGAAGGCCATGGCGATGAACGCGGCCGACGCGGCCGGCTTGCGCGCGGTGGACCGGCTGATGCCGGCCGTGCCGATGTTCCACGTGAACGCGTGGTCGCTCCCCTATGCGGCGACGATCGCCGGCACCGCGCTGGTCATGCCGGGCCGGTTCCTGGACGGGGCGAGCCTGTACCGACTGATCGAGGACGAGCGGGTGACCTTCGCCTGCGGCGTGCCGTCGGTCTGGCTCGGCGTGCTCGCCCACGTCCGCAAGACCGGTGCGCGTTTCTCGACCTTGCAACGCATGGCCGTCGGCGGCTCGGCGTGCCCCGAATCGATGTTCGACGCATATGACGCGCTCGGGGTGACCATCATGCATGCCTGGGGCATGACCGAAAGCAGCCCGGTGGCCACCGTGTCGAATCCGATTGCAGGGGTCGATCCGGCGACGGCGCGCCGCCAGCGGCTCAGCCAGGGTCGAGCACTGTTCGGCGTCGATCTGCGGGCGACCCGCGGTTCGACCGAGGTCTCCTGGGATGGCGAGACCTCGGGCGACATCGAACTGCGCGGGCACTGGATTGCCACGGGCTATTACCAGTTGCCGTCGGGCACCACGCCGGATGGCTGGTTCCCGACCGGGGATGTCGGCATGTTCGATGCCAGCGGCTTCGTGCTCCTGACCGATCGCAGCAAGGACTTGATCAAGTCGGGCGGCGAGTGGATCAGTTCGATCGATCTCGAGAACATCGCGATGGGTCATCCGGCCGTCGCCGAGGCGGCGGTGATCGCGGCGAAGCATCCGAAATGGGACGAGCGCCCGTTGCTGATCGTCGCCCTGAAGCCGGGCGCGAGTGCGACTCGCGAAGAACTACTCGCCATTTACGAGGGCAAGGTCGCTCGCTGGGCCGTGCCCGACGATGTCGTCTTCGTCGAGGAACTGCCGCACGGCGCAACCGGCAAATTGCTGAAGACGGCGCTGCGCGCGCGCTACGGCGATCACCTCGTGCGTGGCAAGACGGCCGGCGCCAGTTCCGCTGAGCCACCGCCGTCGATCGGCGCCGAGGACGTCGACGACGAGGCTCCTCGGCGCCGGCCTACTTGATCCCAATCACGATCGAATCCGGACCGACCAGGCCCCCGCATTGCCTCCGTTGGACCGATCATCAACCGCCGATTCGGGTTTCGGATGCTTTCGCGTAGCCGAGTGCCCGTAGCGCGACCGTGATCTCCTCGAGCGCGCTCGGGTCATCGATCGTCGGTGGCACCGTGAACGGATCCCCGTCGGCGATCTTGCGCATCGTCGAGCGCAGCACCTTGCCGGAGCGCGTCTTCGGGAGCCGCGTGACGATCCCGACGTGCTTGAGATTCGCGACCGGTCCGACCATCTCTCGCACCAGTTGCACCAATTCGGTGACGATGACCTGCGGATCCCGCTCGACGCCGGCTTTGAGCACCACCATCGCGACGGGAAGTTGGGTCTTGAGTTCGTCCTTGACGCCGAAGACCGCGCACTCGGCGACGTTTTCGTGACTGGCGAGGGCTTCCTCGATGCTGCCGGTGGAGAGGTTGTGGCCGGCGACGATGATGATGTCGTCGATCCGACCCATGATGAACAGGTACCCATCCTCGTCGATGTAGCCGCCGTCGCCGGTCAGGTAGTAACCAGGATAACGATCGAGGTACACGGTCCGAAAGCGCTCGTCGTCGTTCCACAAAGTCGACAGCGCGCCGGGCGGCAGGGGCGTGCGGATCGCGACGGCGCCATCGTGGTTGGCCGGCAGCGGTCGTCCCGCCTCGTCGAGAATCCTGACGTCGAATCCGGGCACCGGCTTGGTGGGTGAGCCCGGCTTGAACGGCATCGGCTCGATGCCCATGCAATTGCTCGCGACCGGCCAGCCGGTCTCGGTCTGCCACCAATGGTCGATCACCGGCCGATCGAGCAGCTGTACCGCCCAGTGATAGGTGTCCGGATCCAGGCGCTCTCCGGCGAGGAACAGGTACCGAAGGCTGGAGACGTCGTACTGGCGATAGAACCGGCCTTCCGGATCCTCGCGCTTGATCGCGCGGAATGCGGTCGGCGCGGTGAACATCACCCCGACACGGTGCTCGGAGATCACCCGCCAGAAATTGCCAGGATCGGGCGTTCCAACGGGCTTGCCCTCATGGATCACCGTCGTGCAGCCGGCGAGGAGTGGGGCATAAGTGATGTAGGAATGGCCGACGACCCAGCCGAAGTCCGATGCCGCCCAGAACACCTCGCCCGGCTTGGCGTCGAAGACGTGGCGCATCGACCACTTCAACGCGACCGCATGGCCGCCGTTGTCGCGTACGACGCCCTTGGGCTGTCCGGTGGTTCCGGAGGTGTAGAGCACGTAGAGCGGATCCGTCGCGGCGACCGGCACGCAATCGACGGGGTGGGCGCCGGCCAGCAACTCCTCCCAGTCGTGATCGCGGCGCGGCTCGAGGGTACTGCGGTGCTGTGGGCGTTGCAGAATGACGCAACAGTTTGGCTTGTGGCTCGAGCGTGCGATCGCTTCGTCGAGCATCGGCTTGTACGGGACGACCCGGGTGCCCTCGATTCCGCTGGACGCGCACAGCACGAGCCTCGGCTTCCCGTCCTCGATGCGCACCGCGAGTTCCTTGGCGCCGAACCCGCCGAAGACCACCGAATGGATCGCGCCGATGCGCGCGCAGGCGTACATCGCGATCAGGGTCTCCGGCACCATCGGCATGTAGATGATCACGCGATCCCCGCGGGTGACACCGAGGGAGGCGAGCACGCCGGCGAATCGCGCGACCTCTCCGAGTAGCTGCCGGAACGTGAACGAACGCCGGGTCGCGGTGACCGGGCTGTCATAGATCACGGCGAGCTGCTCGGCACGACCGTTGGCGACGTGATGGTCGATCGCGTTGTAACAGGTATTGAGCGTACCGCCTTCGAACCAGCGGTAGAACGGCGCGCGGGAGTCATCCAGCACCTTGCGATAGGGCGTGAACCACTGGATGTCCGATGCCGCTTCGGCCCAGAATCGTTCCGGATCGCGCCGCGCCTGCTCGAACATGCTCCGGTAATTTCCCACGATCGTCGCCCTCGCTGTTGGCTGACATGACCCGAGAGGCACCGTGACCCTCGAGCGTTGCCGAACCGGCGCGTTGCCACCGCGGATCGGCGAGTCCGGATTGTTACGCATGCGGTCTCCGCACGCCACCGAATTTGGCGAGAACGTCGCGACACGAAGCTCGTCCGGGGACCCTCCTCGGCATTGCGTCACCATGCTATCGTTCCAGCCGCGATGACGACGAATATGCGCTACGGATTTTCCCGCGCCGCGCTCTGGGGCGGATTCGCCGCGCTCACGGTGTTGGCGATCGTGCACGTCTCGCTGCCGATGCTTCGCAGCGATAACCCGATGCACGCGCTGCTGTACGCGCAGCGCTGGCTGTTGGTCCCGCACATCGCCGCCGGCGCGACCGCGCTCGGGCTCGGCCCGCTGCAATTCTCGCGGCGGCTGCGCGCAGGCAGTCCCGCGCGGCATAGATTCATCGGCAAGGTCTACGTTCTGTGCTGTCTGGTGGCGGCGATGTACGCGGCGCTCTTGGCCCGACATTACCCCGCGTTCTTTCCCTACAGTGTCTCGGTGAACGCGTTCCTGTGGATCACGTTCACCGTGACCGCGTTCGTTGCCGCCCGCCGCCGGCGGATCGACCGACACCGTCGCTGGATGGCTCGCAGCTACGCGATGGCGACGACGTTCGTGATCGCGCGCCTGCCGCTGCCCATCCCCGGCTACGACCACCTGAGCCTCGCGGCGAGCAGTTACGCACTGCTCGTGATCACGTTGTTCGCGTTGCTCATCGCCGAGTTGGTCGTGGACTGGCCGGGCGCGTCGGGATCCGTCATCGCTCGATAGACGAGACGGATGGGGTGCGGGTGTCGAGGCACAGGCAACCGGCCTGGTGGCGGAGCATCACGTGAGCGCGGCGCCGTCGCCGCGCGTGCGAATGGGAGGAAGATCATGTCGAGCCGCAATGCACTGATCGTCGGCGCCGGACCTGGCATCAGCGCCGCGTTTGCCGAGGCCTTGGTCGCCGACGGCTACCGGGTCGCGCTCGCGTCGCGACACCTCGCGAAACTTCGGCCGATCGCCGCAGGCCTCGGTGCGCTCGCCTTCGAGGCGGACACCGTCTCACCGCCGAGCATCGTGCGCTTGTTCGAGGCGGTCGATCGGGAGATCGGGGCTGCGGAGGTGGTGCTGTTCAATCCGAGCGCGCGCATTCGAGGAGACTTGTTGAGTCTCGACACGGGGGCCGCGTCGACCGCGGTTCAGACGACGGCGATCGGCGCGCTGGTGACGGCGCAGGAGGCAGCGCGTCGGATGCTGCCGAAAGGGCGCGGGAGCCTATTTTTCACTGGCGCGACGGCTTCGGTCAAGGGCTTCGCGCGCTCGTCGGTGTTCGCGATGGCGAAGTTCGCGGTGCGCGGGTTGGCGCAGAGCCTCGCCCGCGAACTCGGGCCGGCGGGCATTCACGTCGTGCATTTCGTGATCGATGGGTCCGTCCGTCAGGGCGGGCACGATCCGGGAGAATTGACCCCGCGGGCGATCGCGCAATCCTACATGGCGGCACTCGCGCAGCCGCCCGGTGCGTGGAGCTGGGAGCTCGAGCTGCGCAGCCACACGGAGCCGTTCTGAGAACGGACTCGCCGGACGAGTCGCCTGGCCCGACCCCGCCGCGTGCGCCGCATCGGCGCCCGCTCGATGGGCGTGCGGTCGGCCTGGTGCTGTGCCTGTGCGTGATCTGGGGATTCCAGCAGGTCGCGATGAAGGCGGTCGCGGGTGACGTGGCCCCGGTGATGCAGCTGGCGATCCGGTTCGCGATCGCGGCGGTGTTCTACGGCGCCTGGGTCCTGTGGCGCGAGGGACCGGCGACCTTCTTGGACGGCACCATGCGCAGTGGGTTGGCGATCGGTGCGCTGTTCACCCTGGAGTTTCTGCTCGTCGGGGAGGCGCTCAGTCACACGACGGCGGCACATGCGGTGGTGTTCCTGTACACGTCGCCGATCTTCACCGCGCTCGGCGTGCAGTTCCTGCCGGACGAGCGCTTGCGCCCGACGCAGTGGGTCGGCATCGGCACCGCGTTCGTCGGAATCGTGATCGCATTCGTGGGACCCGGGGATCGGCCGGCGGTCGAATGGCTGATCGGCGACGCCCTGGCGCTGCTCGCCGGCGCGACCTGGGGTCTGACGAACGTCGTGCTTCGGCGCGGGCGTATCGGCGGCGCGTCCACCGCGAAGACGGTGTTCTATCAGGTCGCACTCGCGGCACCGCTCCTCTACGGCTACGCGGCGGCGACCGGACAAACCGCGGTCGAATGGACGTGGCCGGCGCTCGCGTCCTTGATGTTCCAGACATTCGTGATCGCGATCGCGAGCTACCTCGTGTGGTTCTGGCTGCTGCGGCACTATCTCACGTCGCGGCTGATGTTGATGACCTTGCTGACCCCGTTGTTCGGGGTCCTGTTCGGGGCGTTGATCCTGAACGACCCGATCAATCCTCCGTTCGCGGTCGGCGCGCTGCTCGTGTTGTCCGGGATTCTGGTGGTCAACGGCCAACTGCTCCGACAACGCGTCGGTTGACGGCGCCGGCGGGACCGGATGTCGCGTCCGCGCGTGGCGGAGATTCCCATCGCTCAGGCGATGTGGCGCGGTCTCCCGCGGGGCCGCTCGGCGGTGCCGGCCGCATCCGGTCGATCCGGGTAGGTGCTGTCGATTTCCCGACACGCGAGGCGCAGTGCCGGGAGGATCTCGCCGAGCGCGCGTGCCCGGGCGCCGGGACCGAACGGCAATCCGACGTTGAGCGCCGCGATCGTCTCGCCGCTGCGGCCGTGGACGGGGACCGCGACCGAGCATAGACCGAGCTCGAGTTCCTGCTGAACGTACGCGTAGCCCTGGGTCCGCACCCGTTCCAGTTCGCGCCCGAGCGCGCCGCGTTCGACGATCGTGAATCGAGTCCGGGCTTCGGGTTCGCTCCAGGCGAGCCAGCGCTCGCGGTCCGGGTCGCCGAGGTTCGCGATGAGCACGCGGCCCATCGAGGTGCAGTACGCGGGGAGGCGCGCCCCCACGCTCAGGTTGATGGTCATCACCTTGCGGACCGCGACCCGCTGGACGTACACGACGTCACGGCCGTCGAGAACGCCGAGCGAGCAGGATTCGTCGATGCGTCGCGCGAGACGTTCCATCACCGGCAGCGCGAACTGCGCGACCGGCAGGGAGGAAAGATACCGGTAGCCGAGGTCGAGCACGCGCGGGGTGAGGGTGAATTCCCGGCCGCGCTTGTCGACGTAGCCGAGGTGTCCGAGCGTCATCAGCAGCCGTCGCACGACCGCGCGCGACAAGTCGGTCTCGCGGGCGATCTGTGCGAGCGACAGCGAAGGCCGGTCGACGCCGAAGGCGCGGATCACGTCGAGGCCGCGATGGAGCGACTGCACGTAGTCGGGGCTGCGATCGAACGCTTCCGCCGCGCGCGGGGTGCGCTGGGTGTCGGCCGCGGAAGGGACGGCCGCCGGTTTGCGGGTGCGTTCGGCCGGGATCGGCACGGGCAGGCTCCTCGAGTTCTCGTCGCCGGGATCGGCCGCTTTGACGGCCTCGTTCCGGATCGCCTAAAATTGTACGGTAAGCGTACTAAACGTTCGATAATCGTACAACTGCCGCGGATCCGTCCCTTGACCACAGAAACCATCGACGCCATCGAACGTCGCGCGGTGATGCACAGCTGGTGCGTCCAGGCGGATTGGCGTGGGCCGACAATCGTCGGTGGTGACGGCGCGTACTTCGTCGACGACCGGGGCCGCCGTTATCTCGACATGAGCAGTCTCGCGGAGTGCTCTAACCTCGGGCACCAGCATCCGCAGGTGGTGCGCGCGATCCAGGAACAAGCGGCGAAGCTGTGCTTCGTGACCGCCGCCTGGGGCGCGGAGCCCCGGGCACGCCTCGCGCAGTTGCTGCTGGAGAAGAGCGGCTTCGACGGGGGACGCGTGTTCTTCACGCTCGGCGGCGCGGACGCGAACGAACACGCGGTCAAGTTCGCGCGACAGGCGAGCCGCAAGCCCCGCGGCCGCGTGATCACGCGCGAGCGCTCGTACCACGGCGCGAGCTATGCGGCGATGGCGCTGTCCGGGGATTCGCGCACCGAGAGCCAGGTCGACGCGGCGTCGTTCGGCGTGCTGCGGGTGCCGCCGCCGTACGCATACCGTTGCCCGTTCGGCACGACGAACGATCAGGATTGCGGCGCCGCCGCGGCGGCGCGGGTCGGGGAAGTGATCGACGGTGCGGGCGCCGGCGCGGTGGCCGCGGTCCTGATGGAGCCGAACGCGGGGACCAACGGGATCGTCGCGCCCGAGAACTTCTGGCCGCGCGTGCGCGAGGAGACCGCGCAGCGCGGCGTCCATCTGATCGCCGACGAGGTGATGAGCGGCTTCGGCCGTTGCGGCGAATGGTTCGCATGGCAGCGCTACGGCGAGGCGGGCAGACCCGACTTGATGACGCTCGCGAAGGGACTCACGGGTGCGCACCTGCCGCTCGGCGCCGTCGTGCTCTCGGCGCAAGTGGCGGCACCGCTGGAACACACGATGCTCTACACCGGACTCACCTATTGCGGCCATCCGCTCGCCTGTGCGGCGGGTGTCGCCGCGGTCCGGGCCTACGAAGAGGAAGGCTTGATCGTACGCTCGCGCCGGCTCGGTGCGGACATGCGGGCGGCGCTCGATCGTATCGCGATGCGACACCCGGTCGTCGGCGAGGTGCGTGGCGGCGTCGGCCTGTTCGCGGTGGTCGAACTGGTCCGGGATCGCGCGACGCGCGCGCCACTCGCGCCGTGGCCGACGACGCATGCGTCGCTGCGCGCGCTGGTCGATCGAGCGCGCGACGCGGGCGTATCCTTCGCGACCCGCGGGAACCTGATCATTCTCGCACCGCCGCTCGTGATCGGTGAGCGCGAACTCGCGGACGCGCTCGCGCTGCTGGATCGACTGCTCGGGGAGTTCGACTGGACATGAGCTTCAAGCTGACCTATTCGACGATGTTCGATCCGCCGGAGGAAATGCACCGGCGCTTCGAGGCGGCACTCCGCGACGTGCGGGCCGCGCTCGGCGCCTCCCATCCATTGCACATCGGCGGTCGCGACGTGGACGGCGCGGGCGTCGTCGAGGATCGCAGTCCGATCGACGGCACGCGGCTCGGGCGGTTCGCGACCGCGGATCGGACCCAGGTCGCGGCCGCGGTCGCGGCGGCGAAGGCCGCCTTCCCGGCGTGGCGTGCGACGCCGATCGCGGAACGGGTCCGCTTGTCGAAGCGCGTCGCGGCGCTCATCGAGGAGCGGGTCTATTCAATCGCCGCGGCGCTCAGCCTCGAGGTTGGCAAGAATCGGATGGAGGCGCTCGGCGAGACCCAGGAGACCGCGGATTTCTTCAGCGGGTATGCCGAGGATTTCCTGCGTCACGGTGGATTCGATCGGGTGCTCGCCGACGACCCGGTCAAGGGACCGCGCTCGCGCAACCGCAGCGTGCTGAAGCCCCATGGCGTCTGGGCGGTGATCTCGCCGTTCAATTTTCCGCTCGCGCTCGCCGGCGGGCCGACCGCGGCCGCGCTGGTCACGGGCAACACCGTGGTCGCGAAGGGCGCGACCGACACGCCGTGGGCGACGCGGCTGCTCGCGGATTGCATCCGCGACGCGGGCTTCCCGCCGGGCGTGTTCAATCTCGTGACCGGCAGCGGCGCCGAGGCGGGCGAGGCACTGGTCGCGCATCCGGACCTCGCCGGGATCACGTTCACCGGATCGCACGCGGTGGGCATGGACCTGTGTCGACGCATGGTCGCGGGCGCATGGCCGCGACCCTGCATCGCCGAGATGGGTGGCAAGAACGCGTGCATCGTCGGCGCGGCGGCGGATCTGGATCGTGCGGTGCCGGGCATCGTGCGTTCCGCGTTCGGCCTCAGTGGTCAGAAGTGCTCGGCGCTTTCGCGGGTCTACGTCGTCGAGTCGCTCGCGTCGCAGCTGATCGAGCGGCTCGTCGAGGCGACGCGGGCGCTGCGCATCGGCGATCCGACGCACCGCGATCATTGGATGGGACCGGTGATCAACGAGCGGGCGGTCGAGAGTTACCTGGGTTTCGCGCGCGAACTCGGTACGCGGGGCGCGCGGATCCTCGAGGGCGGCCGTCGGCTCGACGCGGGCGCGCTCGGCGCCGGGTGTTACGTCGCGCCGACGATCGCGACGGCGCCGTCCGACCATCCGCTGTACGAGCGCGAACTGTTCCTCCCGATCTTGATGGTCGCGACGGTCGCGAGCTTCGCCGAGGGCGTCGCGCGCGCGAATGCGTCGTCGCTCGGCCTCACCGCGGGATGCTACGGTGACGCGGCCGACGTCGAGCATTTCCTCGAGCACATCGAGGCGGGCACCGTGTACGTGAATCGCCCGCAGGGCGCGACGACGGGGGCGTGGCCCTGGTACCAGGCGTTCAGCGGCTGGAAGGGGTCGGGCTCGACGAACAAGGCGATCGGATCCTTTTACTACCTTCCGCAGTACCTGCGCGAGCAGTCGCAGACCGTGGTGGAATGACTTCGGAGATCGAGATGAAGACCCAACGCATCGTGACCGAATTGCCGGGACCGAAGGCGCGCGCGCTGCTCGCGCGGGACGCGAAGGTCGTCTCGCCGTCCTATCCGCGCGACTATCCGTTCGTGATGTCGCACGGCCGGGGTGCCGAGATCTGGGACGTCGACGGCAACCGGTTCCTCGACTTCGCGGCCGGGATCGCGGTCTGCAGCACCGGCCACAGTCACCCGCAGGTGGTGCAGGCGATCAAGGACGCCGCTGAGAAGTTCCTGCACATCTCGTCCGATTATTGGCACGAAGGGCAAGTCCGGCTCGGGGAGCGGATCAACGATCTCGCGCCGATGCACGAACCGGTGATGAGTTTCTATGCGCAGTCCGGCACCGAGGCCGTCGAGGGCGCACTGAAGCTCGCGCGGTACGTGACGGGACGTCCGCGGTTCATCGGGTTCCTCGGCGGCTTCCACGGCCGCACGATGGGATCGTTGTCGTTCACCTCGAGCAAGTACACCCAGCAAAAGGGCTTCTTCCCGACGATGCCGGGTGTCACCCACGTCCCGTATCCGAACGATTATCGGCCGCTGTTCGCGGGAGCAGATCAGGGCCGTGCGGTGCTGCGGTACATCGAGGACGTCCTGTTCGCGAGCAACGTGCCGCCGAGCGAGGTCGCGGCGATCCTAGTGGAGCCGATCCAGGGCGAGGGGGGATATCTCGTCCCGCCGGACGGATTTCTCGCCGGCCTGCGTGCCCTGTGTGACCGGCACGGCATCCTGCTGATATTCGACGAGGTCCAATCCGGCGTCGGCCGGACGGGCAAGATGTTCGCGTGCCAGCACTGGGAGGTCGTGCCCGACGTGATGACGCTCGCGAAGGGCCTCGGCAGCGGCATGCCGATCGGCATGGTGGTCGCGAAGGCGTCGATCATGTCGAAATGGACGCGGGGGGCGCACGGCAACACCTACGGCGGGAACCCGGTGTGTTGCGCGGCGGCCTTGGCGACACTCGATCTCGTCGAGCGTGAGTATTGCGCCAACGCTGCGAGCGTCGGTACCTACTTCATGGATCGACTGCGCGCGCTGATGGCGCGGCATGCCGTGATCGGCGAGGTGCGTGGGCGGGGCTTGATGATCGGCATGGAACTGGTGGTCGATCGTGCGGGCCGGGAACCGGCGCGGGCGTTGTGCGATGCGCTGATCCGTCGCGCGTTCGAGAACGGCCTGATCCTGCTCTCGTGCGGGCAGAGCACCGTGCGCTTCATGCCGCCGTTGATGATCTCCCGGAGCGACGTCGACGAGGCGGTCGAAATCCTCGAGACCAGCCTCCTCGAGGCGAGCGCGGTCGTCGCGGCGCGTTGAAGGGCGCGGTCGCGGAACCTCGCGTCAGCGTCGGTCCGGGCGCACCGTCCCGCGGACCGGTGCCTCCGCGGGCGCGGCGGCTGCGGTGCGCGCGATCCACGCATGGACCGCGCGGATTAACACGCTCATCGGCAGCGTGCCGCCGGACAAGATCTCGTCGTTGAACGCCTTGATGTCGAAGCGGGCGCCGAGTGCGCTCCGCGCTTCGGCGCGCAGCTTCAGGATCGTCATCTCGCCGATCATGTACGACAGCGACTGCCCGGGCCAGGCGATGTACCGGTCGACCTCGGTCTGGATGTTCTGGTCGCTCAAGGCCGTGTTCGCCTTCATGTAGTCGACGGCCTGCTGCCGAGTCCACCCCTCCGAGTGAATGCCGGTGTCCACGACCAGACGCACCGCGCGCCAGCTTTGATAGGACAGCGCACCGAACCGCTGGTAGGGCGTCCGGTAGACGCCCATCTCGCCGCACAGCACCTCGGCGTAGAGCGCCCAGCCCTCTCCGTAGGCGTTGTAGTAACCGAAGCGCCTGAACTTCGGCAACCCGCGCATCTCGGTCGCCAAGGACAGTTGCAGTGCATGGCCCGGCCGGCCTTCGTGGCAGGTGAGGACCGGGATCTCGTATTTCGGCCGCGTTTGGGGCTTGTACAGGTTCACGAACATGTAGGCGGCGCGGCTGCCGTCCGCGGCGGGCGGATACGAGTACGCCGGATAGGTGTTCGGCGCCTGGTCGGCCGGGATCACCTTGATTCCCCAGGGAATCCGCGGCAGCCGGTGGAATTCCGTGACCAACAACGGATCGATGATCTTCGCCTGTGCTTCGTAGGCCTCGAGCAGATGCGCGGGCTTGCGGTAATAGAAGCGCGGCGAGGTGCGAAGGTATCGCAGGAACGCCTGGAAGCCCCCCGCGAAGTGCACCTGACGGATGATCGCGAGCATCTGGCGGTGGATCTGCGCGACTTTAGCGACACCGATCGCATGCACCTCGGCCGGCGTCAGGTTCGTCGTCGTGAAGTGGCGCACGAGGTAGGCGTAGTACGCCGGTCCGTCCGGCAACGCGTCGGCCGCGATGCTCGTCCGGCAATGGGGCAGGTAGTCCTCGGCGAAGAAGCGCCCGAGTCGGCGATAGGCGGGCACGACGACGGTCGCAATCGCGCCGCGCGCGGCGACGCGCAGCCGATGCGCATCGGCCGCATCCACGGTCGAGGGGATCTTCGCGAATGGTGCGTAGAATGGACTGCGCGTCGGGTCGGCGACGACGTTCAGGGCGATCTGCGGCGGGATGCGCGCGGCGACGACGCGCGGCAGCGTGTAGCCCTCGGCGATCCCGAGCCGCAACAGCGCGATCGTCTGGTCCATGTAGGTGCCGAAGGTCTGCAGGCGGTGCAACCAGTCGGCGTAGTCCTTCGCGGTCGCGAATCGCAGCGTCTGCGCGTAATCGCCGGCGGTCTGGATGCCGCCGAGCTGGTTCAGCGGGAACAGGTATTCGTGGAAGCGGTACGCGTCCTCAGCATCCTCGTGCTGCCACTCGAACAGGTCGTAACTGATTCGATCCTGCGGATCGAGTGCCGCGCGGTCGATCCGGCGCAGCGCGGCGAGGGCGTTCGCGTCCGCGGCGTGGGCGCGCTCGATCGCCGCGAGGCTGCGGTCGGGCCAGCGGTCGTTGAAGCGGCGGTCGCCAAGATCGGATGCGGTCAACGGGTGCTCGCGCATCTGGCGATTCCAGTCGTGCCGGAACAGGCGATGCAACGCGCTGGTCGCCGCCGCCGTGTCGCCGTGCACGGCGGGTGCCGCCTGCGGTGCGGGTGCGGCGGGAGGCGTGGATGCCGCGATCGCGAGCAGCGGCGCCAGCGCCGCCACCGCGCCGATGGATCGTGAGATTCGCATTCGATTCCAGCCCTCGCTAGTGACCGAGCAGGCGCTTCAATTTCTCTTCGAGCTTCTTCTTCAGCGCGTCGCCGCGCCGACGCAGTTGCTGGCCGAGTTGAACCTTCGCGAGTCCCGCGATGTCCGGGCTGAACTTCGGGGCGGCCAGCGTGCCGGTGACCGTGACCGGCACATCGGCGAGCGGCGGCGCGCTCGTCGTCGCGGAGCCGAGGAGCCTGACCTGCAGACGATAGGCGATCGCGCGCGTCGGCAGGTTCGTCGTGCCGGCCCCCGTCACGCGCAGGTTCCGTGACGAGATCACGAGGTCCTTCGTGGTCGCGACGCCGTCGACGAGGGTCGCCGAGGCCGAGAGCGCATCGAACGGCGTGCGTCCCGAGCCGGAACTCGTCGACAGCGTGTGGTGGCGCCACAGTTCGATCGCGTGATCGACGTCCGACCACAGGTCGACGCCTTCGAGCGCGCCGCCGGTCACGTTCGCCGCGACGTGCCCGTCGAGGCTGCGCAGCATCGCATTCGTCCCCTCGCCCCGGGTCGTCACGTTCATGCGGAGGTCGGCGCGGCCCGAGAGCCGTCGGGTCTTCGCGAAATCCTGCAGCAGCCGGGCGACGTCGACGCCCGCGAGGTCCAGGGAGACCTGCGTGCCGCGGACCGCCGTGCGGTCGTCGATCGTGACCCGGCCCGTGGCACTGCCGCCGTAGAGTGCCGCATTCGCCGGCGCGAGCGTCAGGATTCCGCCGCCGGCCGCCACGCCGATATGCACCCGGGTGAGTGCGAGTCCCGCGACGCCGAGATCACCGATCGTGAGCGATCCATGCAGATTCAAACCTTTCAATGGGTCGCTGGCGGCCACGGTCGCGGTCGCCGGCGGCGGGCTTGCGGCCTCGGGGCTCAGGTAGCGGTCGAGATCGATCCGGTTCACGTCGAGATCGAAAGTTGCCGCATGCGTCGCGGGATTCGTGATCGTCGCCGTGCCGCGGACGTCACTGTCATCGATCTGCAGATCGAGGGCCGAGAGCCGGATCGCCGGCGCCGAATACGCGAAATCGGTCGTCATGGCGATACGCGTCAGGGCTTTCGCGTCGCGCGTCCGCGGCAGTTTCACGCCCAGCCGGTCGAACCATTCGCGCAGCGAAAGCGGATCGAGGCGCAGGCCGCCGACGACCCGGGGTGACGTCGATATCCCGGTCGCCCGCAGGTGGCCGGTCACTCGCGCATTGGCGCAGTGCAAAGTGAACTGCGGGATATCCGCGCTCCCGGCGCGCAGGTCGATACTCGACCCGGGAGCCGTGAAGTCCCAATCGACCGCAGTACCGGGAAGGCGCGGGGCGAGGTGGCCGTGCAGCGCCAGGGTCGCGAACCGCAGTCGCCGCAGCGTCGCATCCGGGGTGAAATCGAAATTCGCGGCGATCGGCAACGGCGCGGCACCGGCATGGGTCGCGAGACTCAGCGCGAGCTTGACCGGAACTTCGACGCCCGGTCCGACATGACCGACGTCGAGATCGATGTGGTCGGCGACGAGCGCGCCGTAGCGGACGCGGCCGTCGGTGAGGGTGATGCCGGCGAGCTGCGGCAGCTCGTCGAAGGCCCCGCCCGTGACGCCCGGCGCGCCCGCGGCGCCGGACGAGGTGCCGAAGCCCTGCCAGTTGCCTTGGCCGGCCGCGTTGCGCTCGAGCCGCAGGTCCAGGCCGTCGATCTCGACGTGCCCGATCACCAGCCGCCGATGCAGGAGCAGCGGCAGCAACTCGACCCGCAGCGAGGCGCCGCGCACCGACGCGAACGGTGCGTTGCCGAAATTGGGCGGATTACCCAGCGTGGCCGATCCCAATTTCAGCGCGATCCAGGGGAACACCGCCAGGTGGATCGCGCCGGGCAAGGAGAGCTCGCGTCCGGTCGATTGCGCGACGAACTGCTCGATCTGCGGCTTGTAGTCGTTCGGATTCACGAACGCCGCGATCGATCCGAGCACGGCGACGACCACGACGATCAGCGCCCCGAGCGTGATACCGATCCACTTCATCGCCCGCATCGGCGCAGTATAGCCGATCATGCGGGAGTGACGGGCGCGCCCGGCGCGGCCGGGGCTTGGCGGTGCCGGGGCTTGGCGGGGGCGCAGGCTCGCCGCGGCCAATATTTGCAGGATGCGGCAAGCGATGCGCGCAACTGTCGCCAAATGGCGTCATGCGATCGTTTGCGTTTCATGAAAATGGCGTAAAAGTGCAGAAAAAGTCTCGCTTATTCGCCGGGGATGCGTGGATACTTCCGGTGTGCCGGCCGCGCCGGTTCGATGACGACCCACCGGGGTCCCGGCGGCGCGCTCGGCGGGAATCGGAGCAACCATCATGGGAAGCGGATCAATGAGAAAACTCCTCTGGGTCGCAGCGATGCTGGCGGCGCCGGCCGCGTTCGCGGGCAACGTCGGCGTGTCGATCTCGTTCAATCAGCCCGGCTTGTACGGGCAGATCAACCTCGGCAATGTTCCGGCGCCGCAATTGATCTACTCGCAGCCCGTTCTCGTGGCGCCGCCACCCTATGCGGCACCGGCGTTGCCGCCGGTGTATCTGCACGTGCCGCCGGGGTATGAGCTGAACTGGCGGGCGCACTGCGCGCAGTTCAATGCCTGTGGCCGGCCGGTGTACTTCGTCCGCGACCGCTGGTACCGGGACGTGTACGAACCGGCCCGGCGCGACTATGACGAGCGCGAGCAGCGCGATCGTCGCTACCGCGAGGATCACGGTGGCCGTTGGGATCGACACGATCGGGGTGAGCATCGGGGCTGG
>JAKBCG010000256.1 GCA_021808035.1 Pseudomonadota bacterium | reverse complement strand
GGGTATCACCTCGGCCCGGAGACGCTCGGCGTGGTGATCGTGCTGCGCCACCTGGCGACGCCATTCGGGTACAACGACGCCGTCTGGTCCCGATACGGTAGCGCATTCGCGGAGAAACTCCGGCTCTCGGGCGAGAACGCGATCCGCGCGGTCCATGGCAATCCGCTGCTGGGCGCAGCGGCACCAACCCGGGGATCTGATCCGGGCAGCCACGGCGCGAATCGCGAGCCGACGTTGGCGGGTCTCCAGGCGAAAGGTGCCCGCTTCGCCGTGTGTGGCGCGGCCACCGCGTATCTCGCAAAGATCCTCGCCGGAACCGGCGGCGAACCGGCGAACGTCGAGCGGGAACTGAAGGACAACCTGATCCCCGGAGGAGTCCTGATGGCCTCCGGCATCGTCGCGGTCAATCGCGCTCAGGAGCAGGGGTACGCGATCGTGGCCACGACGCCGTGAGCGCGCCGCCGCGCCGAACCGGCCTGCGACGCGACGGACATTCAGTGCAGTCGGCTGAAATTCGCGCGATGTCCCGCCGGCCGCTGTTCATCGCGATCATCTATCTGGCCGGGTTTCTGCAGGGCAGCGACTTCGTGCTGATTCCGGCGCTCGGCAATACTTTGACGGCCGCGCCGTACCACTTCAGCAGCGCGGCCTACGCCTTGCTGTTCCTGCCGCAGACGGCCGGGGCCGTCATCGGCGCAAGCGCCGCCGGCTGGGTCCAACGGGTCCTCGGCATGGGACGCTTGTTCCGACTGGGCCTGCTCACGAACCTGCTGGCCATGGTGCTGCTGCTCTTGGCGACGCACGCGGATCGGCAGCTCGCCTACGCGCTGATACTCGCGGAAACCCTGCTGCTCGGAATCGGCTTCGGATGGACGCTCTCCGCGATCAACCACTACTCGGCGAACTTCTTCAGCAAATCCGCCAGCGCATCCATCACGCTGCTCAACGCGGTCATCGGCGGCGCCACCGCCCTGTCACCGTACCTGCTGACGCGGTTCCGCAGCGCGATCGACCTGGGCGCCTGGCCGATGCTGCTCGCCGCGGGATTCGCCTGCGCGATCCTGCCGCGCTTGCCGGAGACCAACGACGACGACGGCGCCGCATTCTGGGTGCGCGGACTCACGCCGTTCGTCTCGATCGTGCTCGTCTATGCCGTCTGCGAGGGCAGCTTCAGCAGCTGGTCGAGCGTCTATCTGAGCACCGACAAGCATCTCGGCGATCGGATGGGATTGCTGGCGCTGAGCGGCTTCTGGGCGAGCATGACGTTGTTCCGAATACTCCTGGCGCCATTGCCCGAGCGCTGGATTTCGCGGCGTTCCCTCCTGTTCGCGTCCGCGGTCGGCATCGCGCTCTGCTTTGCGATGCTGCCGTCCCTGTCGGGCGCCTGGACCCTGGTCGGCGCATTTGCGCTCGCAGGCGCCGCCTGCAGCATCTATTACCCGTTCGTGATGAGCCTCGGCCTGGCCCGGTTTCCCCGCCAGCAGACGCAGGTTGCCGGGTTGATCGTCGCCGCGCTGATGGTGGGCGAAGGACTGGGTTCCTACGGCCTCGGACGACTGCAGCGATTCGCCTCGCTGGGTCACATCTTCGCGGCATCCGCGCTCTGGGGAATTCCGCTGCTGCTCGGGGCGTGGCTCACGACCCGCCGCGTCGCATCGGCCGCGTCACGGTGATCACCGGGATCGATTGACCGAGACCGGGTCCGCCGGTCTCCGGGCCGCCGGCCACCGCAGCTAGGGGTTTTCCACCGTAGCCGATGCGTTCCAGACTAATATAGTTCCCTCGAGCCGCATCCAGCGGAGCGATCGATGAGCGAACCACCGACGGTCCAGCCGCGAGACATCGACACACGCACGGTTCTGCAATATCGCGCCGGCGACCTGTTGATCGACATGAGCCGACAGCAGGTGACCCGCGAGGGCGCGCCCATCGCGTTACCGAGGCTCTCGTTCCTCCTGCTGACCGCACTGGTGCGCGCCGCCCCGAACCTCGTGACCACCGAGGCGCTGATGGAACGGGTATGGCCCAAGGCCGTGGTCGGGCCCGAGACCCTGAATCAGCGCGTGAAGCTCCTTCGCGACGCGCTCGGTGACGATCCGCGGCATCCACGCTACGTCGAGGGGCTGCGAGGCCGCGGCTACCGCTGGATTCCCGCGGTCGAGACGCTCGGTCCGGCGACCGCTGCGGCGCCGCAACCCGCCGGGCCGACCGCGACCGCGCCGACCGCCGACCGCGGTGCGCCGACGCCGCAGCGACCATCGACGCGCTGGCGATCGCGCGTCCGCGCATCGTCCCGATGGTGGATGATGGGGCTCGCCGCCGCACTGCTGGCGGGCCTCTGGGTTGTCCGAATGCAGTGGCACGAGGCGCACCGGCGCAGCGTCGAGATCGCCGCAGTGCAATCGCGCACCATTGCGGTACTGCCGTTCGAGAGCCTCAGCGACTCGGTCGACGACCGTTACATCGCGATCGGCATCACCGACACCGTTCACCATCAACTCGCCGGCATGCCGGCGCTCAATGTCGTCGCGCGCTCATCCTCGTCCGCGACCGGCCGGCCGATACTCGATGCCGGTGCGGAAGGCCGTCGCCTCGGGGTCCGCTATGTGATCTGAGGCAGCATGCAACGCGGCGGAAACACGCTTCGGGTGACCGCGCACCTCATCGACACCCAGACCAACCGAGCGCTCTGGTCGCTCAAGGTCGAGCGCGGCGTCGATGCGGTGTTCGCGCTGCAGGACGAAGTCGCCGCGCAGGTCGGTCACAAGCTGGACCTCACCCTGCACGGGCGGCCGGCCGGCTGACGCGACCCCGGCCGGCCGCGTCGATCCGGCTACCTCGCGATCAGCAGCTGCCGCGAGTCGGACCGCCGGCCGGTCCTCAGTGCATGCACTTCGGCCAGATCCACATTACCGACCGTCGCGACCGCGCGTCCGATCGCCTGCTCGGAGCAGGCGCGCAATCGAGCCCAGGCCGCGGGCGAGCGTCCGTCCTCGTGTCCACACACATCGCGCGCAGCGGCGACGATGCGCAGGTAGAGTCGATCGACGCCCTCACGGCTGCCGAGGTTCAAGTCACCGTAGCGCACGACCAGTTGCGTCGGTTGCTCGCCCGTGCGCACCTCGGCGGTATGACCCGGGAGCGACCACAGACCGAGACACGCGGTGGCGAACGTGGCCGGAATCATCGCGCGCAGGCCGCGATGGAACAGACGACGAATAGGGATCACGGGGTTCTCCTCACAGTTGATGACGTTGTCAGTCGCCTCATCGCCCGATCCGGCGGGAATCGAAGCGGCACCCGCGCACGATCGCGTGTTCGGCGACTCGCTGCATGAAGAAGAACCCAGGGTTTGCCCAAGGGATCGTGAAGTTTTCCCACCGCGCGGCCGCAAGCATGCGGGGAGTCGCCCCGCCGACCCGATCGCTGCTGCTCGGTCGCTCGTCGCGCGCTCTGGCCGACGGAGATGCTGTGGTTTGCGCACGCAGTCCATTAGACTGTCGCGGATGATCGCCTGGCTCGTCGATTTCGTGCTGCACCTCGACCGCCACCTCGCGGCGCTGCTCGCACAGGTGGGCGTGTGGACGTACGTGATCCTGTTCGCGGTGATCTTCGCCGAGACGGGTCTGGTGGTCGCCCCCTTCCTGCCCGGAGACTCGCTGCTGTTCGGCGTCGGCGCGCTCGCGGCGATCGATACCCATGGTACGTTGAGCGCACCGCTCGTCGCGGTCGTGCTGACGGTCGCCGCCGTGCTGGGCAATACCGTGAACTACGCGGTCGGCCGCGTGCTCGGGCCGCCGGCCTTCACCGGCCGTTACCGTCTGCTCAAGGTGGAGTATCTGCGCCGCACCGAGGCGTTCTTCGGGCGTCACGGCGGCAAGGCCATCGCGCTGTCGCGTTTCCTGCCGATCATCCGCACCTGCATGCCGTTCGTGGCCGGCGTCGGACGCATGCCCTATGGCCGCTTCCAGGGCTACAACGCGA
>JAKBCG010000255.1 GCA_021808035.1 Pseudomonadota bacterium | reverse complement strand
GGCGCGCTCGCGGCGATCGAGCTCGCGCACGGCGGGATCAACACGCCGAACCATTATTCGCGCGAGACGGCGCTCGGGCCGAGCCACACGGTGAGCCCCTACGGCTACGCCCCGTTCCAAGCCCGGGCGATGACGAAGCGCGACATCCGCGAATTCCGGCAGTGGCACCGCGCGGCCGCGATCCGCGCGAAGCGCGCCGGGTTCGACGTGATCTACGTGTACGCCGCGCACGACCTGTCGCTGGTGATGCATTTCCTGCTCCCGCGGCACAACCAACGTCAGGACGAGTACGGAGGCCCCCTCGAGCATCGGGTCCGGCTGCTGCGTGAGTTGATCGACGACACCAAGGACGCGGTCGGCGACTGCTGCGCGATCGCGGTGCGGCTCGCGGTCGAGGAGCGGCGCGGCGTGGATGGCCTCGAGCACGCCGGCGAAGGTCGTGCGATCGTCGAGATGCTCGCCGATCTGCCGGACCTGTGGGACGTGAACGTGAGCGGCTGGTCGAACGACTCGGCGACGTCGCGCTTCGCGCCCGAGGGGTATCAGGAACCGTTCGTGAGCTTCGTGAAGCGGATCACCGGCAAGCCGGTCGTCGGCGTCGGACGGTTCACCTCGCCCGATGCGATGGTCGCGCAGGTTCGCCGTGGCGTGCTCGACTTCATCGGTGCGGCACGACCGTCGATCGCCGATCCGTTCCTGCCCGCGAAGATCGAGCGTGGCGACATCGACGAGATTCGCGAGTGCATCGGCTGCAACGTCTGCGTCAGCGGCGACTACACCTCGACGCCGATCCGCTGCACGCAGAACCCGACGATGGGCGAGGAATGGCGCAAGGGCTGGCACCCGGAAAAACTGCCGCCGAAGACCCGCGACGAGCGCTTCCTGATCGTCGGCGCCGGGCCGGCCGGACTCGAGTGCGCCCGGGTGCTCGCGCTGCGCGGCCACGAGGTTCGCCTCGCCGACGCGGCCCGCGAGCTCGGCGGCCGGGTCACGCTGGAGTCGCGGCTGCCCGGCCTCGGCGCCTGGCGACGCGTGCGCGACTACCGGACGAACCGCTTGACGAAGCTCCCCAACGTCGAGATCTATCTCGACAGCCCGGTCAACGCCGATCTCGTGCTCGAATCCGGCGTGACCCGCGTCGTGATCGCGACCGGCGCGCGCTGGCGTCGCGACGGCGTCGGACGCGCGAACCGATGCGCGGTACCGGGATTCGACGGGCCCGCCGTGCTCACGCCGGACGATCTCTACGCCGGCCGGCCGGCACGCTCGCCGGTCGTCGTGTTCGACGACGACCACTATTACCTCGGCGGCGTGCTCGCGGAACGGTTGCGCGCCGAGGGGCACGAGGTGACGCTCGTGACGCCGGCTGCGATTCCCTCGGCCTGGACCGTGAACACGCTGGAGCAGGCCGCGATCCACCGGCGCTTGCTCGAGCTCGGCGTGCGGCTGCTGGTGAACCGCAACGCCGTCGAATTCGACGGCGAACGGCTCGTCGTCGCCTGCACGATCACCGGCCGCCGGGAGACGCTCGCGGCGGCATCGCTCGTCACCGTGACCGCGCGCTGGCCGAACGAGGCGCTGGTCGAGGAACTCACGGCGGACCCGGCACGCGCCGCCGACGCAGGGATCGTCTCGATCACGTCGATCGGCGACTGCGTCGCGCCGGGCACGATCGCGGCGGCCGTCTACGCCGGCCACCGCTTCGGCCGCGAATTCGATCAGGCGCCGATCCGGGAGGTCGCGTTCCGACGCGAGTATCCGGATCTCGACGACTGAACGCGGCACGGCACCGCGCGATTCCGCCGATTCGCCTGAACGGCCGGGCGTTCCCGAGCAGGGATCGCCGACTCGTTGACTTAGACTGGAGCGAAGCCTAGCCTCCGCAAGTCGCCGTCGAGGAAATGGGAATCATTCAATGAATGACGGCGACACCCCGCGAGCGGGGATGGGTCATGTCCCCGCGTGTGAATAAGAGTCAATAAATAACGCCCCAGGGAGACTACTCATGACGAAAGCTCTCACGTCCATCGCCGCGCTTGTGGCCGTCTATCTCGCGACGACCGCGATCGCTTGCGCGCAAGCACCGCCCTTCCACAAGGGACCCGTCTGGAACTGCGCGCAGATCCGCACCAAGGACGGCCGCGGCGAGGACTACATGAAATGGGTCGCGACCCAATGGAAGGCGCAAGAGGAAGCGCTGATCAAGGGCGGCTTCGCGATCGGGTACAAGGTCTTGAGCACCGTCGACACCCGCGCGGGCGAGCCGAACATCATGCTTTGCACCGAGTTCAAGGACATGGCGGCCTTCGACGTCCCGACCGCCAAGGTAGACGCATTCATGGCCAAGCGGTTCGGATCGGACAAAAAGGCCAACCAGGAAGAAGTGGCGCGCGGTTCGATGCGCACGGTCATGGGGGACGTGATGCTGCGACAGCTCGACTTGAAGTGAACTAAGACGGCGGGCGGGGATTGGTTCCCCGCCCGTAGCCCGCCTCGAGATCGCAGGTGGCCGGGAAATTGGTCGGGGCGACAAGATTCGAACTTGCGACCCCTTGCACCCCATGCAAGTGCGCTACCAGACTGCGCCACGCCCCGACCGTGAATGGAATGATAACCGAAAAGCCCGCGTGATTCAGGCGCCGGGCGCCACGCGGCCTCAGACGCTGCGCAGGCCTGCCGCTCTGCCGACGATCAACGCCGCAGGATCTTCACGAGCTCTTCGAGCTCGATCCGCATCTGGTGGATGAGTTGCTGGCTGTGGTTCAGGTCCGTCTGCGCGTCGTCGCCCATCAGCCGGTTGCGCGCGCCGCCGATCGTGAACCCCTGTTCGTACAGGAGGCTGCGGATCTGGCGGATCACCAGCACGTCCTGGCGCTGGTAGTAGCGCCGGTTGCCGCGCCGCTTCACGGGCTTCAGCTGCGGGAACTCCTGTTCCCAGTAGCGCAACACGTGCGGCTTCACCCCGCACAGGTCGCTCACCTCGCCGATCGTGAAGTACCGCTTGCCGGGGATCGCCGGCAGCTCGTTATTGTTGCTTGGTTCCAGCATAAGCCTCGACGCGAGCCTTCAGTTTCTGTCCCGGACGGAACGTGACCACGCGACGTGCGCTGATCGGAATCTCCTCGCCGGTCTTCGGATTGCGGCCCGGCCGCCGGTTCTTGTCGCGCAGGTCGAAATTCCCGAACCCGGACAGCTTGACCTGCTCCCCTGACGACAGCGAGGCGCGAATCTCTTCGAAGAACAGGTCGACGAGTTCGCGGGCCTCGCGCTTGTTGAGGCCCAGCTGATCGAACAGGGCCTCCGCCATCTCCGCCTTCGTCAGGGCTGCCATGAATTATTGGTCTCTTATCGTGGCGCTGAAAACATCCCGGAGCCGCGCGACCACCGACGTGATCACCGCGTCGGCATCGACGTCGGTAAGAGTGCGCGAAGAGTCCTGTAAAATCAACCCTAAAGCGATGCTTTTTCGACCGGAATCTATACCTGGACCCCGATACACGTCGAAGACAACGAATTCCGTGAGCAGTCCGGATGCGCTCGACGCGACGGCTTCCCGCAGCTGGGCGACGGAGATCGCCTCATCGACCACGACGGCCAAATCTCGACGGAGTCGAGGAAAAACTGAAATCGATCTATATTTCGGTATGTTAGAAGATAATCCTAAGTCTGTTTCGATCTCAAACAGCCACGGCGGCGACACCCAGCCCAACTGCTTCGAGAGTCGCGGATGCAATTCGCCGAGCCACCCGATCGCGCGGTCCCCGCGCCATAACTGCGCACTGCGCCCGGGGTGCAGACAGTCGAGTTCGGCGGGTTCATAACGGATCGCCCCGGCATCGCCGGTCAACGCGAGCACCGCATCGAGATCGGCCTTGACGTCGTAGAAATCGACCGGCTCGCGCCCAATCCCCCACTGCTCCGGCCAGCGGGCACCGCTCGCGAGACCCGCGATCGTGTCGATCTCCCGCAACGTGCCCGCGTCGAGGAGGAAC
>JAKBCG010000254.1 GCA_021808035.1 Pseudomonadota bacterium | reverse complement strand
GGCTTCGGGCCGTTCCCGGCCGAGATCTACCACGCGACGTTCCCGACGCCGTACCGCGGGGTCACGACCGCGCAGGCGCTCGCCGACCTCGATCAGCTGTTCCACGCCGACGTCGATCCGAAGTCGATCGCCGCGGTCATCGTCGAGCCCGTCCAGGGCGAGGGCGGGTTCAACGTGGCACCGGTCGAGTTCCTGCGGGCGCTGCGGCGGATCTGCGACCTGCATGGGATCGTGATGATCGCCGACGAGGTGCAGGGCGGAATGGGCCGGACCGGCCGGATGTTCTCGATCGAGCACGCGGGCGTCGTGCCGGATCTCATCACCACCGCGAAGGGGCTCGGCGGCGGATTCCCGATCTCCGCCGTCACCGGTCGCGCGTCGCTCATGGATGCGGCGCACCCCGGCGGGCTCGGCGGCACGTACGGCGGCAACCCGATCAGCATCGCCGCGGCGCACGCGGTGCTCGACGTGATCGACGCCGAGGGACTGTGCGCGCGGGCGGCGACGATAGGAGCGCGGATGCGCGCGAAACTCGACGCGCTCGCGGCGGAGCTGCCGTGCATCGGCAACGTCCGCGGACTGGGGATGATGGTCGCGATCGAGCTCGTGAAGGATCCGAAGACGCGCGAGCCGGACGCGGCGCTGACCGCGGCGGTGCTCGCGCAGGCCGAGCAGCGGGGCTTGATCCTGCTCTCCTGCGGGGTCGATGCGAACGTCGTGCGACTGCTCGCGCCGCTCACGATCCCCGAGGCGCTGCTCGACGAGGGGCTGCAGATCCTCGGCGAGTCGATCCGGGCCGCGGTCGCGGCCGCGGCGAAAAACGCGGCCTGACGGCGATCGGCGCGGGGGCGACTGCGCCGCGATAGGTCGCGCCGCGGTCGCGAGCACGCGCCGCCGACCCGACCCCGGGCCGGCCCGGATTCAGGCGGGGTGCAGTTCGTTCACCGCGCGCCAGGCCTCGTCGACCGCCTCGTGCAGGTAGGCGTTCCAGCCGGCATCGCTGTTCGCGATCGTCACGTTGCCGTAGCGCCGGCGCGCGACGACGTAGGTCGGCGGCCCGTCGAACGGCGCGTCGAACAGGGAGTCGAAGCTGTACGCATAGCCGTGCGGCCAGCGGTTCACCGTGATCCCGGCGATGTCGCGCGCGGCGTCGAATCCGCCCGCACCGAGCATCCGCGCGAGCTGTCCGCGGATCTCGGTCTCGAACGCCTCGAAGGTCGTCGCCAGCAGCTTGTATCGACCCACCTTGTACTGCTCGACGTTGGAGAGGCCCTGGCCCGGCGTCAAGGGCACGTGGACCATGTGCAGGAGGATCGGCTCGTCCGGCGTGCGCGGATGGCGATAGCCGCCGATCGAGACCGGATAATCGAGCTTCACGTCGCTGAAATAGGCGTAGGGGCAATGGATCTTGTCGACGCCGAGTCTCGCGAACGCGCGCCAGTTGCGCAGGGCGACGTTTACGTAGACCAGCGGCAACTTGATGCTGCGCTCGAGCGCCTCGCGCTGCACGAGCGGCAGCTCCGGCATGACGTGCGGGATCATCCGGTTCCAGCAGGCGAGCACGCAGTGGCGGCCACGGACACGGCGCAGGTGGCCGCGTTGGACGTAGCCCACGTCGACCGCATCGGCGCGGTTCTCGATCTTGACCGCGGTGCTGTTGACCCGCATCCGGACCGGCGAGTCGGGCGTATCGAGCCGCGCATAGTCGAAGTCCGCGAGCACGACGTCCTCCATCGTGTGCCCGGGCGCGACCGCGGGGACGAGGCTGCGTGTCAGGAGCCGCGCGATCGAGGCGTTGCCGTCGGGAAAATGATAGATGTAGGGTTCGGCGTAGGCGGGATCGATCTCGCCGTCCAGTCCCAACCCCGAGAAGCCGGGATAGCCGCTGCTCAAGGCGTCGTAGGCGGGAACGATGTCCGGTCCCATCCCCCAGAAGTCCTTGGTCGATCCGTCGAAGAACCTGACCGCTTCGGGGCCGAGGCCGGCATCGTGGCTCAGGTAGTCGCGATAGCTGCGATGGCGCAGGATGGCGATCTTCTCGGCCTTCGAGCGGCCGGCGAACGGGTCGCGGGGTTGCGTGAACAGCGCGACGATGCGCGCGCGCGCGTCCGCGGACATCGGCAGGTCGGCCGCGACCTCGGCGATCGGTCGCGGCGGCTTCGGTCGGCTCGCACCGGTGTCGGCGCCGGTCACGACCGGGGTTCCGACGACGAGACGATCGACACCGAAGGTCGGCGCGTCGAAGAACATCGCGTCGCCCATTCCGAGCGAGCCGTACAGCGCGCGGTCGAAGTAGCGCTCCCAGCGGGCTTCGTCGACGCTGACGCCGAGCGCCGCGAGCAGCCGCAATACGGTCGGGCTGTAGAGCGTATGCGGCGACTGGAGCGACTCGCTGCCGCCGTAACCGATCAGGCGGCGGCCGTCGACCACGAACTCGTTGCGCTTCGCGTGTCCGCCGAAGTCGTCGTGGTTGTCGAGGATCAGGATCCGCGCGGCGGGTCCATGGCGTTCACGATAGAACCAGGCCGCGGCGAGCCCGCTCACGCCGCCGCCGACGACGACGAGGTCGTAGTGCTCGTCGATCGGCAGATCGTCGATTGCGAACGAGTGTCCTTGGCGGGCGACCGCGTGCGCGACCTCGAACGAGCCCGGACCGCTGCCGCGCATCCCCTCGAGCAGCGGCGGGTAGTAGCGGTCGGGTGCGGCGCCGACCTGCGCGAACGGGGTCAGGCCGCTCGCGATCACCAGCGCAACCCCATTCAAGAGGTCGCGCCGATTGATCGTGTCGCTCATCGGACGCCACCCTCGATCAGGGCCCGCCGGCGGGTCAATCGCGGAACGTCGCGGTGATCCCGATCGTGCGCGGACGGTAGGTGTAGAAGTTCTGTTGTTGTGGCGGCGCCCCGTTCGGGTTGTTCGCGTCGATCTGGCCGAGCTCGTAGTTCGTCGTGGTGCGCGAGTCGAACAGGTTGTTCACGAACAGCGAGACCTGCCAGGGACCGAAGTCCATCCCGCCCCGGACCGACGCGAACGTGGTCGAGGACAGTGTGAACACGTACGGGTCGTACTGCACGCTGCGAGGGTCCTGATTCGCCGCGAGCCAGGGGTTGCGGCTCTGGTATTCCCAGTTCATCCGCAGGAACGCGCGGTGCCGCGCCAGGTGGAAGTGGTACGCGGCGCCGACCGACACCGTCCACGGCGGGCTCGTGCCCGGGCCGCCGTCGATCGCGGCCTGGCCGGAGATCGCGTCGCCCGCGAGCACGAGCAGCGGCTTCGGTGCGGGCGTCGACGCGGTGTAGCGGGCGCTCGTGTAGCCCACCGCCGCGTTCGCGGTGAACCCGCCGCCGAGGAGCATGTCGGCCTGCAGGTCGAAGCCCTTCGAGACCGCGGTGCCGAGGTTGTCGGTGAACTGCAGGCCGCAGTTGTACGCGACGTAGACGCTTTGCTGGATGTTGTTCCACTTCACGTAGTAGATGCTGGTCGCGACTCGCAGTCGATTGGCGATCGCGTTCTTCGCGCCGATCTCGAAGCTCTGGGTCGTGTCGGAGTTGTAGGTGAGCGGCGCGCCGTTCGGATAGCCCGTCTGCTGCAGGCCGCCGGTCCCGTCGCAGTACGCGGGCAGCGAGGGATTGCCGCCGCCCGGGCGGAAGCCCTTCGCGTAGGTCGCATAGTAGAGGTTGTTCCGGTCCGCCTGGAAGTCGACGCCCACCTTCGGTGTGAACGCGGTCTGGCTCTCGGAAGCCGACGCGTAGCTCGGACCGTAGTTCTCGAGGCCGTCGGCGTGCTGGCTCATCGAGAACGACATCTTCGAGACGCGGCCGCCGAGGGTCAACCGCCATTGTTTGGTGAGCTCGTAGGTGACCTGGCCGAAGCCCGCGAGCTGGCGGTCGTGGCCGACGACGCCGTTGTAGTAGATGTCGCAGTTCGGCAGCGACTGGCCCGCGACGCCCGCGCCGTTGCAGTAGTAATACGTCCCGTAATACGACTGTGGATCGATCCCGAAGAGCGCGTTCCAGAACGGGATGATCTGCGTGTCCCTGAGCTCC
>JAKBCG010000007.1 GCA_021808035.1 Pseudomonadota bacterium | reverse complement strand
GAGCAGTACGGCGACGCCATATAACGTCACGCTTTACGAGTCCGGGCGCGGGGACTACATCACGGTGGACGGGTGCACGTCCTGTTCGGCGTCATCCACCGTGCCATTCACCTTCCCGCAAAGCCTCGCGAACGGCGCGACTTATGCCGTGACGGTCACGACTCAGCCTGGGTTGGGCACCATCACGTGCACCGTGGCCAACGCGACCGGGACGATCAGCGGCGGCAACGTGACGAACGTGGACGTTTCCTGTCCGCCGCCAACGTGGAGTGTGGGCGGTACCGTCACGGGCCTGCCGAGCCTGGCATCGGTGGGACTGCAGGATACGGTATCGACGAATTCGGTCACGGTCACGAACAGTTCCGCGGATGCGGCCTATCCGGGCTTCACGATCGACAGCGCCGATGCGACGGGAGCGTCGTACAACATCGTCGTGACGTCGAGCCCGACCAACTATACCTGCACCGTGACGAATGGATCGGGCTCGGTGCCCGTCAATTCGAACGGCAATCTGGTCAATGCCAACAACGTGCAAGTCGCCTGCGCGCATAATCCGCTCACGGTCGGCGGCACCGTCACGTGGGAAAATACGCTGTCGAGTGCCGCGACCAACGTCATTGCCAACCTGCTTCTGAACGGCCAATACGCGACGGCGGCCTCGGCGGCGAACGTGCCCGCGGCCACGACCGCCAACGGCACCACGACCAACGGAACCGCGACGTCGTCGTTCACCTTCAGTCAGTCGCTCACGTATCAAAGCGCCTGGGCCGTGTCGGTGCAGTCGGTGACCAGTGGTTGGACGTGTCAGTTGACGAACGCGTCGGGCACGTCGATCACCGCGAACGTGACCAACGTCCAAGTGACCTGCACGAACTAATGACCCTCGCAGCGCCGTTGTCGGAGATCAGCGTGTCATGAACAGATCAGCGAAACCGATGGCGTGGGGATGCGCGGCTTGCGGCGTACTATTGGTGTTGACCCAGGAGCGGTCGGCGATCGCTGACGGCTACCAGCTCTCGGTGCCCAACTCGGCTCCCGCGGCCCCGCCCTATGTGTCGACGTCGACCGCGCCGAGTGGTTTGAGTCTGACGAACTACAGTCCGGCGACCTGCTCCGCCCAGCTGAGCGGCGTAACCGCGCAGACCGCGAGCCAAATCGCGAACGAGAACGTGGCGGCGGCGGTGCTGAATACCGTTTCACTGGGGATCGGTATCGCCGCACAGATCGCGGGAGTCGTCGCCGGGTCCACTGAGATCGTGATCGCCAACCCGTCGATCGTTGCGGCTTTCTTTACCCAGATCGCAGCCGACGGCGTCGGTCTCGCCGCCAATGCCCTCAGCATTGCGAGCACATCGCAAGCGGTCGAGTTGCAGAACCTCGTGAATTATGCCGGGACCCTGCCATTTTGCGACAGCCAGTTCACCGGAACCGTGACGGTGCAGCAAGGGGGAGTGAACGTCACTGGCGATTCGATCTTCAACAACAACCTGGGTGTCACGGGCAACCTCGACGTCGGCGGTTCCGTGACGGCCTCGCAAGTCAATGCGACTCAGGGCATCTCCGCCGATGGAGGGGCAATCACCCTGGGGGACAAGAACGGCACCACCTACAGCAGCGGCATCGCGATAGGCGGCGGCGCGATCTCGGGAGCCGGAGTGGGAGGCGCCGAGGCGTATACCGGCGCAGTGAGCGCGGTCGCGATCGGCAACAACGCTGTCGCGAATACCGCGACCTCGACGGCCATCGGCCTGAATGCAAGCGCCACCCAGGACAATACCTCGGCGATCGGTGCCAATGCCGTTGCGTACGGCAACGGAGCGACCGCGCTAGGCGCTGGTGCCAGCGCCAGCGGCGATTTTTCCACCGCCACCGGCGCCTTCGCAGACGCGACCGGGATGGCGTCCGTCGCAACGGGTTACGGTGCGCTGGCGCTGGCCGCCCAATCCACATCGACCGGTGTATTCGCAACCGCCACGGGATCCAATTCGACCGCAATGGGATTTGCGGCTTTGGCGGCGGCCGGTGATTCGACCGCGTTGGGCGCGAATTCGGTGGCGACGAGCGGCAACGGCACGGTCGTCGGCGCGAACGCGATGGCGCTGGGCGTGGATGCCACCGCCGTGGGCGAGGCGGCGAGCGCCACCGTGGAATACGCGACCGCGCTCGGTCAGGCTTCGCGCGCGTCCGGAACGTCGTCGACGGCCTTGGGATACGGGGCCGTGGCGGTGGGTACGGGTGCGATGGCCTCCGGCGCGGGATCCTATGCGGGCGGTGGCCTATCGGTTGCCGAGGGATACCAGACGCTCGCCGCCGGGCAAATGAGCACTGCGGTCGGCGCAGGATCGCTTGCGACGGGGAACGGATCCGCGGCGTATGGTCAGGGTGCCAATGCGAGCGCCGATAATTCGATCGCGGTCGGGCAGGGCTCGCTCGCGACCGGAATCGAAGCAGTCGCGATCGGACAGGGCGCGGCTGCTGCGGCGGCCGATACCCTGGCGGCCGGTGGCGGCGCCAACGCGATCGGCAGTGACGCGGTGGCAGTCGGCTACCTGGCGACCGCGGCCGGGATCGGATCCAGCGCCATTGGCCAGAGTGCGTTCGCGGTCACGGATTATTCGGTCGCGGTCGGGCAAGACGCAACGGCGGCCGGCGGCGATTCCACGGTGGTCGGTCAAGCCGCCACCGCGATCGGCGGCAATTCGGCGGTGTTCGGCCAGAGCGCCACGGCTTACGGCCAAAGCTCCACCGCGCTCGGGCAAGCGGCGCAAGCGAGCGCCAACGACGGCGTTGCGGTCGGGCAAGGGGCGCAGGTGGCTGGCCTCGACGGAACCGCCGTCGGGCAGGATAGTGCGGCGGCTGGCGTCGCGGCAGCGGCGTTTGGGCAAAACGCGATTGCAAGCAACCTGTACGCGACGGCCATCGGGCAAGCGGCGTGGGTGACCGGCGCATCGGGAACCGCGGTCGGGCAGGGCTCGCTCGTATCGGCCGCGCAGTCGACCGCGGTCGGCGCTTCGGCCCAGGCCACCGGCATCTCATCCACGGCGGTCGGCGAGTCCAGCGTCGCGAGCGGCGTCAATTCGTTCGCCGCGGGCCAAGCGGCAGCGGCGACGTCCGTGGACTCCATCGCGGTCGGTCAGTCGGCGCAAGCCTCGGGACTTGCGGCGACCGCGGTAGGACAAGGCGCCGGCGCATCAGGCAACTTCACGACGGCCACCGGGCAACTCGCCCAGGCAACCGGCAGCGGCGCGAGCGCGTTCGGCTCCACCGCGGTCGCCAATGGAGATCAATCGATCGCGATCGGCGAGAGCGCCCAGGCGCAGACGACCGGATCGATCGCGATCGGCAGCGGTGCGATGGCGAGCTACCCAGGGCCGCGCAACACCGTGAGCCCGAATGTGGCCGTTGGTACCGAGGCGGTCGCCAGCGGCGAGAATTCGGTCGCGTACGGCAGTTATGCGCTAGCCACGGCGCAAAATTCAGTGGCGCTGGGAAATGGTTCCATTGCCACTCGTCCCGACTCGGTGTCTATCGGGTCGCCGGGCGTCGAGCGGCAGTTGGTGAACGTCGCACCCGGCACCCAGGCGACGGATGCGATCAACCTCGAGCAATTGCAGATCACGAGATTGGCGCTGGTGCGCCAGATCGATCAGACTGGTGCGATGGACGCGGCGATGAGCCAGATCGACGTACCGAAGGGTTATCGTTTCGGCCTCGGTGCGGGCGTGGGCAGTCAGGGCGGTCAGGCTGCGGCGGCGGTCGGCGTCGTGGCCGCGCCTTGGAAATCGGTCCGGTTCAAATTGAGCGCCGCGTTTGGTGCGAATACTGCGAATTTCGCCGGGGGATTCGCGATCGGAATTCCATGATGAAGGCGATTGAGCGACTTGCCGTTCTGGTTTTGACAACTTGTCTGGCTATCGGCGCGGCGGCCGCGGCGGGGGCAAGCACGGACACTCGAACGTTGGCGAGCGTCAACGGCCAGAACATCACCGAGATCATGCTGAAGGTGTTCGCGATCTCGAAGACGGGACAACCGCTCGCGAACTTGTCGCCGACGGTTCGACAGGCGTTGCTCGACGAGCTGATCAACACCGCGCTGCTGGCACAGGATGGCAGCCAAATCAAATTCACCGAGAGCCTGAAGGCGGGTCGCGAACTGGCGGATATGCGCTATTTGTCGTCGGTCGACATCGCCCATACGATGCAGTCGCAGAAGTTCAGCGACCAACAGGTCCAGGCCGAATACAATCAACTCGTCGCGGTGCACGTCCTGCAGCAATACCACTTGCTGCAGATCTTGGTTCCGGACATGGCGACCGGCGAGCGGGTGCGGGCGTTGCTCGCTCAAGGCATGCCGTTTGGCCATGCCGCCGGTCTTTACTCCCGTGATCCGGGGAGCCGTCTCAAGGGCGGTGATCTCGGCTGGGTCTCCGCGTCCACCCCGGCGCCTGGTTTGGCCAGCCCCGCTGAGATGGGCGAGGTGATGCGGGTCGCTTCGGAGCTTCGGATTGGCGGGATCAGTGAGCCGTTCGCGAACAGCGCGGGAGTCCACATCCTGATGCTCGTCGCGACCGAAACCTTGCCCTTGGCCGATGTGAAGCCGCGCGTCGAGGCGGTTCTAATGCAGCAGGCGCTGCTCACGCATACGGCGCAACTCCGGGCGGCGGCGAAGATCAAGCAATTCGACCAGCCGTAGAGACTTCACGTCGCTGCGAAAGCGGGCTCGTCGTCGATTGCGGCGCCGTTCGAGCGCGATTCCGCTCATAACCAAACATGCGCATAATGTATATTATGTTAAATATTGTATAGGCTTATTGGTCTCTGATCGGTTTGGCGTTGCATCAGCGGCCGATGAGCGTGGTGGCAACGGGTTTCCACCACGGGCTCACGTCGAGTCTGGAGAATCCATGAAAAAGATCGCAATCGAAACGGTGGCGACGCGCGTGGGCAGCGGCTATCCAAAGCCCTACGATGAGCCTTGCCGCGATCGCAAGCGATGGCGGCTTGGCGATGCCGCGGGACTCACCCAGTTTGGCGTGAACCTGCTGCGCTTGCCCGCCGGCCAATGGTCCAGCCAACGGCATTGGCACCAAGCGGAGGATGAGTTCGTCTACGTCCTGGAGGGCGAGGTGGTGATGGTGAGCGAAGCCGGCGAGGAAGTTCTCCGTGCAGGGGACTGCGCTGGCTTCAAGGCGGGGGTCGCGGATGGACACCACCTACAGAACCGCGGGTCCTCGGAAGCGCTGATCCTCGAGATCGGTTCGCGGCGGCCTGAGGATGACGAAGTGGATTATCCGGACATCGATCTGAAGATTCGCGGCGGGGGCCAGTATCGGCACAAGGACGGTCGGCCCTACTGATCTAGCGCTCGACGTGCGCCGCCTCCCCTGCTGCCCGACCGCGGTCGGCCGCATCTAGCAGCCCCTTCTCGCTGAGCCACGCTCGGGAGTAGAGCCTCGATTGGTAGCGTTGACCCCCGTCGCACAGGATCGTGACGACGGTGTGGCCGGGGCCGAGCTCGCGAGCGATTTTCTCGGCGGCGCTGACGTTCACGCCGCTCGCGCTGCCGAGGAGCAGGCCGTCGGCGTAGAGCATCCGGTAGAGGGCTTCCACCGCCTCCGCGTCGCTGATCGAGATCGCCTGATCGATCGGCGTACCCTGCAGGTTCGCGGTCACCCGCCCGATGCCGATGCCCTCCGTCACCGAGCCGGGACCGTTCGCCCGCAGCTCGCCGCTGCGGATCCAATGGTACAAGGCGCTGCCCTGGGGATCGGCCAGTACGATACGAATGCCGGGCACTTGCTCCTTCAAGCAACGTCCGATGCCACCGAGCGTTCCACCGGTCCCGGTCGCGGCGACGAACGCGTCGATGCGTCCTCCGGTATCCCGCAAGATCTCCGGGCCCGTCGTTGCGTAATGGCTGTCGCGATTCGCCGTGTTGTCGAATTGATTGGCCCAGATGGCGCCCGTGATCTCCTCGGCGAGTCGTCCGGCGACGCGTTGATAGTGATTCGGATCCGCGTACGGCACCGGCTTCACGCGTCGCAACTCGACGCCGAGTGCCTCCAACGCCTGATATTTCTCGGGTGATTGGTTGTCGGGCATCACGATCAGAGCCCGATAACCGCGCGCACGACACAGGTGCGCTATCGCGATGCCCGTATTGCCGGCTGTCCCTTCGACCACGGTGCCGCCCGCCCGTAAGGTCCCCGACCGTTCGGCGGCGTCGATGATGCCGAGCGCGGCACGGTCTTTCACGGATCCGCCGGGGTTCATGAATTCCGCCTTGCCGAGGATTTCGCAGCCGGTCGCGGCGGATACGGAATTCAGGCGAATCAGCGGTGTGTTGCCGATCGCGCCGGCAAAATCCTTGGCGATGTTCATGGAGATCTCGTGGCGATCGCCGAGCACCCGGTCGGCACGGCCCGGCGGTTCCCGGATTCGTTGCCTGGCGATGCTATCACCGTCGCGAGGGCACTGATGTCTTCATCGGCGACACCATTCCACGCCGCGACGCAGGAACAGGTGGCCGGAACAGCCGGGTGGCAAGCGATCCGGAATCGGGAGCGGTTCGCCCGGATGCCGCTGGCCGAAATGTGCCAGGATGCTTGGCATCTCGGCGTCGATGACGGCGAGGGGATTTCCGTCCCCATAACGCGTGGCGCTCCGGTATCGAAGCGCCCGCACCAGTCTATCGCCGGTCGGGCTCCGAACATACACGGAGATCCAATAGGCATACGGCGCCGTCGAGGTGGGAACCGCCGCGAGGACATCTCCGCGCAGCGGGCCGTGCGCCACGAACCGGGTTTCCTGGTTGTTGTTGCTGCCGGTGATGTTCGAAAATACGAGCTTGAACCGGTCGACGGATCGTTCATAGGCGAAGAGTTGCGTAAAAATGGCATGACTGCCGTCGCCCCCGTAGGCGGATCCCGTTTTGACCAAGAGCCGTGGTTCGGTGTGGCCGGGGCCCGCAACCACCACCGTGGCTGAATCGAAATGGACCGGCGTCGAGAACCAGGCCGAGCTCGAGATCGCCGGCGGTGTCGAGGCTTGGCAGCGTGGCGTCGACGCGTCGACGAAGCACTCCGCCAATGCCCCACCTGCAACGGGCTCCGGCGAGCCCCCGCCGAGATGGGACCCTGGCAACCTCGCGACCAGGAAGGTCCAATGCGTGCGTGTCGCGAAGGGACGGGTCAGATCCAGGCGCGCAAGGACGTCGGCACGGTGCCCGTGCGACGAGGGCAGCGAAGCGATGACGCGGCGCTCGATGCCCGTCGGCCGCCTCTGCGACGAGGCCTCGTTGGCGACGGCCCACGCAGAGAACGCCGCGAACACCATCGCCATCATCGAGGCGCCTCGTCGAGAGCGACCCTGCGGCAGGGACGACGTGCTCAATGGTCGTGACGATCGCTGCGCCACAACCACGTCGCCGTCAGCAGCAGCAACACGGCCGCCACGAGGCTGGTCAGCGTCACGCCATCGGCACCGCGTAACACGTGGTGTCCCACGAGCCAGACCATCACCGGGCCCGCGATCTGTCCGACCGCGAATCCCGAGGTCATCCGCGCGAGCAGCGGCGTCGGATTGGCGGGCGCCAGCTCTCGGGCGAGCTGCAGACCGGCCATGGTCGTGATCATGAACGTACCGCCGACCAGAAGCGCGCCCACCGCCAGCGATCCGAGGTGTCGATCGAACGCCGGCATCCCGGTGCCGACCGCCATCACGGCCTGCGCGACGGCCCACACCCGGCGGCGCCGAGCCGTGGGTGCCGCCCGCGCCGCGATCGCCAAGGACGCGATCGACGCCAGACCGAACACGGGCCACACCAACCCAAAGACGAGGGGGTTGTCGATCTGGGTACGCGCGAGGGTCGGCAGAAACGTCGCCGGAACGATGTAGCCGAAGCCGAATGCCGCATAGCAGACCACCAGGCCGAGGTGCGAGCGGTGATCGCGCTGCGGTGTCGACCCGACGGCCGGGAGCAGTCGGTCGCGAGCTTCGGGTGCCGCTCGCACGACATACCAAACCCCACCCGCGGCCAGCAGGCCGAGTTCCAGCCAGAGCACCCAGGCTCGCTGTGTGCCGCCCAACCAGGCGAGAACTCCCGCCACCGTGATCCCCAGCCCGACGCCGGAGTAGATCCAGGTTCCGCGTCGCCCCTCCCCTGCCCGAGCCAGTTGCATCAGGCACCAACTGCTTCCCAGAACGAGCACCCAAGCGCTGAATACACCGGCGGCGAATCGCAACGACCCACCGGCGATCGGTGTCGTGAAAAACGCGATGAGCACGGTCGATGCAGTGACGCCCCATAGCGCCCACTGGAGGTTGCGCATCGGGTGCCGCCCGAGGCGACTCGCCGCGAGCGAGCCGACGAGATAGCCGGCGTAGTTCGCCGCCGCCCATTTCGCGCCGGTCGCCGCGTCGATCGAGCCGTCGCGCATCATGAGCGGCATCAGCGGCGTGAACGCAAAGCGCCCGATGCCCATGGCGACCGCCAGGGCGACGATTCCGATCATCACGATCTTGCGGGGATCGAGCGGAGGGTCGACGTTCGATTGTTCCACGGCGATCATCGGGTGATCTTATCCGATGCATCGCCGGCGCCGAAGCCAATCGGCCAAGGGCCGCGGGTGTGGCGCCTGCGCCTATCGAGCGCGCGTGGCGCGCGCTTCCCCGCGGCGAACGTGCCGGCGCGCCTTGACTCGATACAACCGCGTATCCGCGATCCGCAACAGACGATCGAGATCATCGCCGTCCGCCGGAAAGCGGCTGATGCCGACGCTAAAGGCGATGGAGATGCGCTGGCCGCCGAGGATCATCGGCCGGCCGATCACCTCGCGGATGCGCGCGATGAACCGATGCATCGGTTCGCCGTCGGTGGCGTCGTCCAGCAGCAACCCGAACTCGTCGCCGCCGAGGCGCGCGACCGTGTTCTCCGTGCGAATCGAGGCCGCGAGGCGAGCGCCGAAGCACTTAAGCACCTGATCACCGCCGTGATGTCCAAAGCGATCGTTGATCGACTTGAAATCGTCCAGATCGATCAATGCGAGGATGAACGATCCGCCTTGCCGGCGGGCATGGGCTCGGGTCTGGAGGAATCGGTCGCGGAACAGGTGCCGGCTCGCGAGATCCGTGAGGGCGTCGTGATAGGCGCGGTGCTCGAGCCCCTCGCGCTCGCTTTGCTCGAAACTCACGTCGCGCATGAGGATGACCAGATGCGTGGCGTCGCCGCCCTCGTCGCGCAGCACCCAGCGGCTCATTTCCAGGCAGCGCACGTTGCCGTGCCCATCCCGGGCACGCAGTGCGATGCGTGCATCGTGGCGTGTCGCGGTGAGCTGTCCGTCGACTGCGCATACGCCGAAGCCCGACTCCAAGAGCGATTGCCATTCGCGACCAAGGAGCTGCGCGGGCGTGCAGCCGTTCAGCCGACAGAACGCAGGATTCGCATAGATGATCCGCTGTGCGTCCGCGTCGATTCGCGTGATCAGCAAGGGCTCGGGGCTCGCGTCGGCCAGCCGATGAAAAATGCGCAGGCGCGGGTTGATGGTCTGCGCTCGCGCGCAGCGGCATCGCCATCGACCATCCTCCTCACGAAGGGCACTACACGGGTCATCAGGACTCGGTCGCTCGTTCGAGTATGAATCCTCGATCATGGTTCCAAAAGCATTCGCGACCGATGTCGCTCGCGACCGACAGGCGAGGCTGCATCGCCACATGACCACATTGCCATTCGACGACGGGCGCGGTATGAAGTGAACCGCGCCATCATTCGTGGCAGCCGCCAGATCGATTCGCGGTTCGTGCAATTCGACGGAGTGCATGCCTGATGGGAATGACCGTACCGCTGGAGGCGCCCGCCGCGGCGATCGCAGCGGACCCGGTACCGCCGACGCCCGAGGTGGCTCGGCTCTTGGAGGTGCTCCGATCGCAGGGTTGCTCGGAAGACGCCTTTGGGTATGAGTTGCAGGGGCTGGTCGAATCCGATCCCGACGCCGCTTGGGAGTTCGCATCGCTGCTGGACCAGCACTTCCGCCGCGGTGAGATTCGAGCGGCGGATTACCGGCTGGCCAATGCTCGAGTGATGACGCTGCTGCTCGGTGCCCCCCGCGGCACCGAGCAGCAGTTCGTGCAATCAAGCGGGTCCTCGGCCGCGACCTCAATCATCGCGACGACAGGCCCGCTTGCAGCGCCCACGAGCACCGACGCACCGGCGCGGGCCGCCGATGACGGACCGATTGTCGTGCCAGCGCAGGCCGCCGATGGCGTGTCGCTGGTCGGCCGTACGCTGCGCGGCCGCTACCGGATATTGCGGGAGATCGGACGTGGTGGTCTCGGCACGGTGTACGAGGCCGTCGACGAATTCAGGGTCGGAGACCCGGAGGATCAGCGCGTCGCACTGAAAGTCCTGCACCCGGCGGTGAGCGCTCGCCCCGACATGCTGAGCGCGCTGGTCCGGGAGTTCCAGCATGTCCAGCGACTGTCGCATCCGAACATCGTTCGCGTGCATGAATTCGACCGCGACGGGGGGATCGCTTTCTTCACGATGGAATTGCTGCACGGGCTCACGCTCGATCGCCTGCTGGTCGCCCGACGGCGCACGGCATTGGAGCGGCGGC
Organism: Pseudomonadota bacterium; assembly: GCA_021808035.1. Classification (GTDB taxonomy): domain Bacteria; phylum Pseudomonadota; class Gammaproteobacteria; order Steroidobacterales; family Steroidobacteraceae; genus Bog-1198. The sequence continues at coordinate 9,797 of JAKBCG010000007.1, read as the reverse complement.
ATGCGCTCGCGATCGTTCGTGACATCGGGGCCGCCCTTGCCCATGCGCATGCGAACCGCATCGTGCACGGCGACATCAACCTTCACAACGTCTTCGTCACCGAGGACGGCTCGGTGCGCGTGCTCGACTTCGGATCGTCGTCCCAGTTGCGTGCGGAGCCGTGGATTAGCGAACCAGATTCGCCGGAGCGGACCCGGTTCGCGACGCCACAATACGCGAGCTGCGAGTTGCTCGAGGGCGGGGTCGCCGAAGTCCGCGACGACATGTTCGCGTTCGCTTGCGTGGCTTACGTCTTGTTCACCGGTCGACACCCGTACGGTGAACGGACGGCGCAGCAGGCGCGCACGCTCGGACTCCGCCCGCGCCGACCGGCCGAGCTCGACCGCGGCCAATGGCGGTCACTGCGTGATGGGCTTTCGCTGCGGCGTGACAGCCGACCCCGGGACGTCGACGCGTGGACACGTCGGTTCCTCGCGGATGCGTCGGTATCGTCCTTGCCGCGCGTGTCCGTGCTGGTCGGTGCGCCGCCGCGGCGCGAGTCGACCCCACGGCGCCGTCTGGCGGCGGGCTCCGTCGTGTTGCTGGCGCTCGTGGGCGTTTGGTGGGCATCGAGGGCTGCGGATCCGCGATTCTTCGCGGTGATCGCGGGGATCGAGCAAAACGCGACCCGGTTGGCGGCACGGGCCGAGGCGCACATCGCGGAAGCGGCGCTGTCGGTCTCGTCGGAATTCATGAGCGTGACGGCGAAAGCCCTGGCCGAGGTCGCAGCGGCCGCGCGGGTTGCGACCGACGCTCGACCGCCGGCGCCGGTCGCGGCGGCGCCGAGGGCGGCTCGAGTGGCGGCCGTAGCGCCGAATCGCTCGGTTCCATCGAACCCCACCGTGCGGCGCACGACGTCCTTGCGAGCGATCCCCGCGAGGAAACCGCGGACGGTCATGGGCGTGGTCATGCCGGTGCGGATCGCGCTCGCGACAAACCACGTGACCGTAGGGCCGCGGGACCCGGTTGCGCGGGTCGTCGTGGAGCGGTTCGGAAGTCTGCGTACGGCGGTTCAGTTCCGCTGGGTGGTCGAGTCAGGTTCCGCGCGGCTGGGCACGGATTTCGTGGTCCCCGGTCCGCACGACGCTGCGATCGGGCGAGGTCGAAGGAGCGTCGCTTTGCTCATTCCGATCGTTTCCGATTCGATGCGCTCACGGCCCGTGAGTTTCTACGTCACGATCGCCGGTGCCGGCGCCGGAGAACTGATCGGGCCGCGCACGATCACGCAGGTGACCATCCTGCCCTCGCGCTAGCCGCGAGCGTCGCGTGCTCGCGGCCGTCGAAATGGCTGTCAGCGGCCCGCTTGGAGCGACTTCTCGAGGCCACCGACGCACGCTTGGGCCATGGGCTCGCGTTGCATCTCGGTGATCACACGCTGCGGATCCTGCAGTGGCGAAACGTGTCCGCCGAGCGGACGATAATCCCGGATTCTGATGCCGAGCTGCGTCATCGACGCCTCGGCGAGCTTTGCGAGCCGATGAATTTCCGCATCGTCGCGGCGCAACCGCTCCACGGCACTGAGCACGCGTCCCCGCTCCTCCTCCGTCAACGCTCCGCCGGTCCCGCTGATCGACGCGAGCGCAGCGCCGTCACGGAATTCCCGCTCGTTCGCGCGCTCGAGGACCGGCATCAGGGAATAGAAGCGCGACAGCACGGCGACACGCTGCACGGGGGCTTGCGCCAGTACGCCGGAGGACAATGCCGATTGGAACGCGATGCTGTCCCAGGTGTGTCGCGGTGTCCAGAAGCGATCGATCGCCTGGAGCACACTCGCCCGTCCGGCACCCTGGTCGACCGTCTGGCGGATCGCGTCCAGTCCGCGATCGATGCGGGGTGCGAGCGCAATCCGCTCGAGCACCTGCGGTCCGTCGTCGCCGGAGATCTCCTGGCGCATGTCCGCGTTCGCCAGGCGTATCTTGTGACGCCATTCGAGATGCTGAAGCGTCTGCTCGCCGGTCAAGGCGATCACGATGCCGAGGACGACGACCGCGACCTCGCCGAGGAACTCGCGCAGACTGTGTACCGGTTTCGGGTTGTGAAACTCCACAGGACCTCCGAGGACGCCGCCCGGCGCGCATCCGCAGCCTCGACAATCCGGTCAGAGTAACCCAGCTGTCGCGGCCGCTTGCGATGCGGATCGGCGCGACCTCGAGCGAGGCGCTAATGCGTCGGTCGGGCGATAGGGGGCGTCGGGGTGCGATAGGCGATCGGCCAGCGGACCGAATGCTGCCAGGCTGGCAGATCGACGCTCATCGATTGCACGAGGTGCGCCGAGGAGTCGCCGAGCCACAGCCGGTAAGCGCCGGCGGCGCGAACCCAGCGTCGACTGCGACGGCCGATTCGCGCAAGCAGGCGCGGGTCGACGCGCACGCTCACGGTGCGCGACTCGCCCGGTCGCAAGGCGAGCTTCCGCCAGCCGACGAGGCGCCGCGGGGTTTCCCCGCCGCCCTCGTCCGATCCGACGTACACCTGCGCGACCGCGACGCCGGCGCGGGATCCTGTGTTGCGCACGGTGAACTGCACGACCAGATCGCCGTTCACGAGGCGCGCGGTCAGTCCGTCGTAGGCGAAGCGCGTGTACGACAGCCCATATCCGAACGGGAACAGTGGCTCGCGCTGTCGCCGTTGGTACCAGCGGTAGCCGACCGCCGCCCCCTCGCGCGAATAATCGATCACGAAGGGTTGATTCGCGGGCAGCTCGCTCCCGGGCAGTATCGGGAACGGCAGATCCGCGACGGACGCCGGGAAGGTCACCGGGAGGTGACCGGACGGGTCGACCGCACCGAACACCACGCGCGCAATCGCGGTGGCACCGTCGCTGCCGGGATACCAGGCTTCGAGCACGCCCGCGACCCGGTCGAGCCACGGCATCAACACCGGACCGCCGGTCTCGAGCACCACGACGGTCCGCGGGTTCGCGGCGGCGATCGCGGCGATCAGCCGGTCCTGTCCGTGCCGCAGCTCGAGCGAGGAGTCCTCGCTCTCGGTCGCCCACTGGGTCGCGAACACGATCACCCGGTTCGCCCACCGCGCGACACCTATCGCCTCGGTGAGGTTACGCCCCGAGGCATAGCGGAATCGTGCCTGGGGCGCCTCGGCCATCAGCGCGCCGAGCGGTGCCGATGGCAGGTACACCTGTGGTCCGGGCCACCCGCTCGGGCCAAGTCCGGGCACGGCATTGACCCCGACCGGGAACACCGTCGAGGATCCGCCGCCGGAGAGCACGCCACGGTCCGCGTGGCCGCCGATCACCGCGATCCGTTGCAGCGTTCGCGGGAATGGCAGCACCGATGCGGCGTTCTTCAGCAGCACGATGCCCTGCTGCTCGTCCGCTTCCGCGACGGCTTGGTCCGCTGCCAGATCGAGGTGCGCGCCCGGATCGATCGGATGATCGACGAGCCCGGTCGCGAACATCGACCGCAGGATCCGCTCGGCCATCTCGTCGAGCACCGATCCGGGCACCCGACCGTCGCGCAAGGCTTTACGCAGCGCCGCGCCGTAGTACGGTTCGTGATCGAAGATCGTCGCCGATTCCTGGTCGAGGCCGGCGAGCGCCGAGCGAACGGTGCTGTGCACGGCGCCCCAATCGCTCATCACGTAACCACGAAATCCGAAGTCCCGGTCGAGTACCCGGCGCAGCAGCCAATGGTTCTCGCAGGCGTAGTGTCCCCGCACGCGGTTGTAAGCGCACATCAGCGCGCCGGGATGCCCCTGCTCCATCGCGATCTCGAAGCCCAGCAGATCCGATTCGCGCGCCGCCGCGTGCGGGATTCGCACGTCGTAGATCGCGCGCCCGGTCTCCTGGTCGTTGAACGCGAAATGCTTCAGGACCGCGATCACGTGCTGCGACTGGATGCCGCGAATCGTCGCACCGGCGATCATCCCGGTGAGCAAGGGATCCTCGCTCGCGTATTCGAAACTCCGTCCGCCGCGCGACTCGCGGATCAGGTCCGCGCCCGGGCCGAGCAGCACGTTGAAGCCCGAGGCGTGCGCTTCGGCGCCGATCATCGCGCCGCCCTGCGCCGCGAGCGACGGATTCCAGGTTGCAGCCGTCGCGAGCCCGGACGGCAGCGCGGTCCGTTCGCGATACGCATCGGTCGACACGCGCTGCGTCGCGACCCCGAGTCCGCCGTCGCTGATCCATTGGGGCGGAATGCCGAGGCGCGCTATCCCGGGAACATACCCCGCCTCACCCATCCGGGCGCCGGGCGGCGGCCGATAACTCGTGCCCGGCATCGGCGCACCGAAGTACCCGAAGATCAGCCGGCGCTTCTCCGCCGGCGTCATTGCGTGGAGCACGAGTTGCGCGCGCCGGTCCGGCGTGAGGTGGGTGTTCGACCACGGCCATGGCGCCGCGTTGGCGATGGCCGCCGCGGACCCGAGCCCCGCGAGCACGCCCGCGACGATGAGCGCTCGCACTCAGGGCGTCCGTTCCGCCCGCGCGAGCGCGCCCGGCGCCACCTCGAGCACCTCGCCGTCGGAGAACTTCACGTCGATCGGTGCCGATCCCGCGTCGTAGGCGAGATAGGTGCGAAGACCGTCCTTCTGCCGGAACACCGCGTAGAGCGGCGTGTTTGCGGTCACGGAGAAGTCTGGTCGACCCATTTCCTGCAGGCTGCGCAGCCAGAACTGCGTGTGTGACCGGGTCTCGCCGGCCTCGACCGGTGCGCCCGCCTGCCAGAATCGCATCCCGGCTTGCGGATCGGCGAGGGCCCGGAACTCCGCGAGCACGTCGTTCCAGATCTGCCGGGTCACGTGCACGTAGCCGCCGTGCGCGGCGTAAGTCGCTTGCGCGGCCGGCAGTTGCGCGAACAGCCGGCCGACGTAGCGAGGGTCCCGGCCGAGGTAGGTCGACGCCGGTGTCAGCGGCAGCGCATTGATGCCGAGCCGCTGTCGGGGCTCCTCCGTCCACCAGGTGCTGTCGTCATATTTGCCGCCGAACACCCGGCTCGCGTACAGCGCGCCGTAGGTCGGATCGAACGCGCCGTGGTGCACGTCGAACCAGTAGGTGTCGATCGCATGGATCTCGTTCGTGTAGAGGCTGATGCCGAGATTGCGCAACGCCTCGTTGCCGGTCGCCTCACCCCAGAGGATGAGTCCCGCCCAGGCGTTCACCGCCTCCGACGAGGATTCCTGGTTGTTGCCGTCCTCGAGTTCCTGCGTACCTGACGCCCACGAGTGGCCGGCGTAGACGTCGAAGTTCCGCAGGTACGGAAAGGCGGCGCTGCCGCGGTGGTCGTAGGCGATGTCGTCGACCAGTCGATCGACCATGCCACCCCAGCGAGTGCGTTGTGCCCACGCGGGATCGCGCAGCGCGACGTTCGCCGCGGCCGTGATCCAGTAGCCGTAGTCGAAATGGTGGTCGTTCATCTGCGAGAGGCTGCCGAACTCCGCCGGGAGTCCGAGCATCGTCCCGAGGCGGCCATCGTATCGGAAGTGGGTCGCATGCCGATCGTTGAACCAGGACTGCAGACGGTGCTCGATCTGCCGGAGCATCCGCCGTTCGATCGAGACGCGGCCCTCCGCGGCCGCGACGTTCATCAACTGCGTCGCGGCACCGAGTCCCTTGCCGACCCAATAGATCCCGAAGCCGTACTGTTCGTAGAAGTTTCGCGACCGGGCGGCATCGCCCCCGAGATACCGGTCCACGGCATGCCGATCGACGGCTTGCTGCAAGCCGGGCCAGTACGGCACGAAGCCGTGATACGTGAGGCGGGTCGCGAACTCGTTCGCCGCGATCACCCGGATCGGCCCGCGGACCGAATCGTACCGGAACAGCACCCGGGGTTTCACGGTCACCGAGTCCCACTGATGCGGATACAGACCCATGAAAGTCGTGCGGGCGCGGCCCTGCATCGCGACCGTCTTCACCCGGAACGTGGTCGTGACGGTGCTGGTGGATTCGTCGTAGTGGAACCTGGCGCGGGTGTCGACCGGGAACGCGTACGCGACCCGGGTGAACGCGCGGATCGTCGGGCGGCCGGCATCGGCCGGCAAGCCGGCCACCGAGAAGAACCGCCGTTTCGGCGGCAGGTGCAGCACCAGCACGCTCGCGGAGCGCCAGTGCCAGTGCGCGCCGGTCGGAGCGAAGATCGCATAGGCGTGCCCGCCGACCGCGAACGCGACGACGCGCGGATCGGCGCCGCGGGACCGCGGGTCGGCGAGCATCACCGGTCGGCCGGCGAGCGCGATGCGCACGTCGCCCTGGCTGCAATGGAAGTAGCTGAACGGACTGCCGTGCAGCACCGTTGCGGTGAACACCCCGCCGGCGGCGCCGCGCCATGCGAACTGCGCAAGCCAGTCCGAGAAGTCGTTCAGGGTCGCCGCCTTCGCATGGATCGCGAGCGGCGTCACGACGACCGCCGGGACGAACGGATACCGCACTTCATGGATCAGCTTGTCTGGCGAGTCGGCCCGTCCGTTCGGCAAGCCGAGTTCGAGGCCCTGCCTCGTCACCCGATAGGCCATCGGTTGCGCGTAGATCGGATAGGGCTTGTTCGTGAACATCACCGACGAGTACCACTGACTGGTCGGTGCCGCGCGCGTCGCTGCCGGACCGCTGCGATAGATCGGCGCGGGCGGGACTCCTTCGGCGTGGAACAAGCCCCGGCGGGGCGCCGTGTCATACGCGCCCTGCCCCACCTGCACGCGCGCGACCGCGGCCTGTGCGCCGGGGGCCGCGCCGCCGAGGCACAGTGCCGCGAGGACCCCGTACGCGACGTGGTGTCCCGGGGATCGCCGATACCGCAAGATCGATGCAAAACGCATGGTCGGGCCCCTCAGAAAATAAGGTTCGCGCCGAGGGTCAGCGAATCACCCGCCTTGCTCGTGCGTGGATCGATCTGCCCGTCGGCAATGTTGCTCGGCATGCTGAGCGGTGCGGGTCCGCGGCGGCCGTACATCACCCGTTCCAGTCCGCCGTACACCTCGAGGTGACGGAACAGGCCGCGGAATCGGCGATAGACCCCGAGATTCACGAACGCGGCGCTGTTGCGCTGTCCCCATTCCGTCGGCGAGTTCACCGTCGACTGGGCCATGTAGACGCCGCCGAGCGTGAACACCCACAGGCCGCGCGTGTAGGCGGCGCCAGCCAACGCATCGTATTCGACGCCGTGATGGCGCAGCCCGTCGCTCGCGTAGTTGAATCCGGCCTGATCCCAGAAACAACCCGTGAAGGTCGAACCGCCCGGTGCCGGTGCGGTTCCGTAGTCGCACTGCTGCTGCTGACCGGACCATTCGTTGCGTTTCAGGCCGTAAGTGATGCGCCACTGCGGAACCGGCCAGAAATTCCCCTCGATCATCTCGAGGTCCTCGGTGGGCGCGCGATACCCGGGCGCTCCCGCGGCCGACGTGTTCGGACTGCCGATCGCGCCGACGAACGCGCCCTTCGCGAACGAGCTCTGCAGGCCGCCAACGCTGTACTGCGAGGTGAACTCGACGAGGTTTCGTGCGGTCGAATATTGCAGGAAGAACTCGCCGAGCTGCGGCTTCGGGGGCAGGTAGAATGTTTGGTAGTTCGTCGGCGTGACCGTCGTCAGCAGCGATCCATAATTGATCGGATAGCTGCGCGACGCGGTCGCGTAGGTCAGTTCGAGCGTGAGCTTCCCGGTCGGGAAATAAATCACCGGCGAGGTGTAGCGAACCGCCTGCTTGAACACGCCATAGCCGGCGCCGGATTCCGCCCACGGCACCGACAGACCGAGCGGATACGCGAAGGAGTCCGCGCGGCTCCACGAACGCGAGGCGAGGATCCCGATCTTCACCGCGCCGACCAGCGGGTACTTCGCGCCGACGAAGCCGTCGATCAGGTATTGCCCGTAGATGTCGGGTCCACCGTTGCGTTCGCGGGCGGTTGCGACCGCCTCGACCGACAGCGCGTTCGCGAATTCATGCGACAAGCCGAGCGTGAGCATTGCGAGGCCGAGGTTGCTGCTGGTGTAGCGCGAGCCCCCGCCCTGGTTGAGCGGGGGGTTCGGGCTCGGCAGCGTGAGCACGCCGCGCGGATCGAACGGCGAGGGGTTCACGAGTCCGCTCGAGCAGTTGTCGCACATCGTGAACTCGTCTTTCAGGAATCCGGCGATCTGCAGCGGTCCGAACTGGGCGCCGAGCGCCGGAACCGACAGCAGCAAGGCCGCGGCGGCCGGGACGATCCGCGATGGTGTGTGTCTCACGCGTGTCTCCGCATCAGTGGTAGTAGCCGGCGCCGGCGTAGAGATCGGTCGTATTGCACGGTGGGCCCGCCGTCGGGATGCCGCACAGCGCATAGCGCGGCGTTCGCGAGGCGTCCCACAAGCCCCAGCCGTCGTCGGTGCCCTTCCAGTGTTCGTCGAAGGCCTCGAACCAGAACACGTTCAACGGCGCCCCGGTGCCGCGCCACGACGCCATCAGGTCGTAGTACCACTTCTCGTTCACCGGATTGGCGATCGCCGGGTTGGTCACCGCCTCGATCGCCTGTGCGGTGTTCGTCGGCACGGCCTTCCAGCCGGTCTCGCCGACCGTGATCGGCAGCGATGCGCCGATCGTCGTGACCTGGCCGGTGGTCGTCGTGTAGCTGTAGTTCGCGACCAACGCGTAGTCGGCCTGCGCGTCGGCGAACGCCGCGTTCATCATCGCGGCCGCCCGCGCCGGCCCCGCCGCGACCGCGGTCTGCTGCCAATTCCAAGAGCCGGTGTCCGTGAACGGATAGGTGTGCATCGACACGAAATCCAGCCATGGCAGCACCAGGTCCGGCTTCTCGCCGCTCGCCGACAGGCCGGCGTAGAACGTGTAGTCGTCGTCCGCGGTGATCGGTTGGACGACCTGGCTGCGCACCTCCTTGACGTATTGCAGGAGGCAGCTCGCCGGCAGATTGCCCGCAAAGGACGTTTCGTTGCCGACGCTGACCGCCACCACGTTAGGATAGGTGTTCGCGAGCTGGATCGCCGTCGCGATCTGGGTCTGATTGACGTTGTCCGCGCAGGAGGTCGGCGCGCCCTCGAGGTAGATGCCCACCTGGAACTTCAAGGCCGGGTAGTTCTGGTTCGCGAGACTCAGGATCTCCTGCGCGACCGCGTCGGCGCCGAACAGGCGGATCAGGTTGAATCCCGCGCCCTGCAGCAGGCCAAGGTCCTGCAGCACGTCGGCGGAGCTCGGAATCTCGCCGGCGTTGGGTCCCCCGGCCCGATAGGGGCTGTAATTGACGGCCTTCCCCGTGCCGTAGATCGCCGGCAACGGCCGCAGCTGAAATCCGGAGCAGCTCACCGCCACGTTCGTGACGTTCGCGGTCGCGGTGCCGGAACCATTGCTGATCGAGCAGATCTGCGTGGTGGGCGGCGCGGCGACCGTGACCGCATACTGCGCCCCGGAAGTCAACGCGGTCGGAAATGTGAAGGGTCCGTTGTTCGTGAGCGTCAGGGTGTCCGCGCCGTTGTCCTCGAGCACCAGGGTGCCGCTGAGGCCCGTGACCGTGCCGCCGATCGTCGGCTGCGTCGTGCAGGTCACCGCGACGTCGGTGACGTTGCTCGTCGCACTCCCCGAACCGTTGGTGACCGTGCAGGTCTGTCCGGACGGCTGCGTCGCGACCGTGACCGCGTACGGCTGCCCGCTCGCGATCGACAACGAGAACGTGAACGCGCCGTTTTGCGCGATCGTCAGCGGGTCGATCCCGTTGTTCGCGAGCGTCAGGCCCGACGACTGCAGGCCCGAGACGGCGCCGCCGATCGTGATGAACGCCGGTTGACTGCTCCAGTTCTGGCCCTGACCGCAGGCGGCGAGCACGC
>JAKBCG010000253.1 GCA_021808035.1 Pseudomonadota bacterium | reverse complement strand
TCCACACCGCTTCCTGAGCTTCCGGCGCCTGCATTGGTACCTGAAGGGCGTGCACCTGCCGGTGCCCTGCCTGCAGCATTCGATCCGGCGATACGAGTTCGACGCGTGGCTGCTGGAGCGCTCCGGCGTCGAGGTGCTGCACCATGCGGTCAGGGACGTGCGGGCGGACGCGGACGGTTTCGAGATCGATGGCGAATTCCGCTGTCGATTCCTGATCGGCGCCGGGGGCACCCGTTGCCCGGTGCACCGCGCGCTGTTCCGCGAGCTCGCGCCACGTGAACGCGCGCTGCAGACCGCGACGCTGGAGATCGAGTTCCCGTACGAATGGCGGGATCCGGACTGCCGCCTGTGGTTCTTCGAGCACGGCTTGCCGGGTTACAGCTGGTATGTGCCGAAGGATCGCGGCTGGCTGAACGTCGGGATCGGCGCGATCGCGTTGCGGCTCAAGGAGCGGAACGAGGACCTGCGCCAGCACTGGCGGCGGTTCGCCGAGAAGCTCGATCGCGAGCTCGGCGTCCACGTGCCCGAGGAGCCGACCGGGTATAGCTATTACCTGCGGGCCCGCAGCGAGACGGCGCGGCGGGGCAACGCGTTCCTCGTCGGCGACGCCGCGGGACTCGCGACGCGCGATCTGTGCGAGGGGATCGGGCCGGCCGTGCAGAGCGGGCAACGTGCCGCGGCCGCGATCCTGAGCGGCGGTGAATACGACCTGCGCGGCATCGGCGCCGCGAGCCTCGGTGGCGGATGGATCACCCGGGCGATGGACTGGGCGATTCACCGGGGCGCTGCGCCGCGTCCTGCGCTGCCCTGAGCCGACCGGCTCGTTCCACCCGATGGGCATGCCGCGTTATGTCAATCGCGGCTGGAATCTTGCGCCATTTTGCACAAGTTTTCTGTCGGCCCGAACCGACAGTTGGCGAGTCCGCATCGCATTTGCACACTGACGCCAAGGATCCGGCGCAACCCCGCTCGAGGAAGCGTGGCGCCGCGGCGGGCCGGCTTCACACGAGGAGATATCGACATGCATTCGATCGACTGGTTTCGCGGATGGCGCACGCTCGCGACGCGCTGGCGCCGTCTCGGCGTGATCGTGTTCGGCGCCGCGGCGCTCACCGCCTGCGGCGGCGGCGGTGTCAGCGGCGCGCTGCCCGGCGGCAGCGGGGGCGTTGCGAGCCCGACCGCATGCACCAGCGCCTGTGGCGGCGCCCTGGTGACCTTGACCGACGCGCCGGGCGATTTCCTGAGCTACATCGTCACCGTCGACTCGCTGACCCTGACGCGGTCCGACGGCACCGTCGTGCAGACGCTGCCGGTGAAGACCACGGTCGACTTCGCGCAGCTCGTGAACCTCTCGGAAATCGTCAGCGCGGCGCAAATTCCGGATGGCAACTACGTGTCCGCGTCGATGACGCTGGATTATTCCGGTGCGACGATCGTCGTCGATAGCGGCAGCGGCGGCGTGACGATCGCGCCGAACCATATCATCGACGGGCAGACCAATAATCCGCTGGTCGCGCCGAATTCGACGACGATGACCCTGAATTTGTCGCTGCCGTCGAATCAGCCCCTCGTGATCACCGAGGGCACGGTCGCGAACCTCGCGCTCGACTTCAACCTCGCCGCGTCCAATGCGATCACGCTGTCGCCGATGAGTCCGGCGACCGTCACGGTGAACCCGGTGCTGAGCGGTAGCCTGGTACCCGACGCGACGAAGCAGCTCCGGGTCCGCGGTGGCCTCGTCAGCGTGAACGCGAGCGCCGGCACCTATCTGGTCCAGGTTCATCCGTTCGAGGACGACAACAGCACCGACAGCGGCCAGACCACGGTCACGACCACCGCGTCGACGACCTTCACGCTCAACGGCACGAACGCCGTGGGTGCGGCGGGTCTCAGCGCGCTCGCCGCCTTGCCGGCCGGTACGATGACCGTCGCGTTCGGCACGCTCGACCAGGCCACGATGACCTTCACCGCGACCAACGTGCTCGCTGGGACCAGCGTCGCGGGCTCCGGCGGGGACGGGGTCCAGGGGTCGGTACTGTCGCGCAACGGTGATACGCTCACGATCGCGAACGGCGACACGATGTCCGCGCAGGGCGGTGAAGACGTGCACTACGTGCGGCAGCTGACCGCGACGATCGGCAGCGGCACGAGCGTCTCCGCGCTCGGCGGGGGTGGTGCGCTCACGACCGAGGACATCTCGGTCGGTCAGCGCATCGAGCTCTCCGGCACGCTGTCGACGGATGCGACCGGCAATCCGACGCTCGATGCGACCTCCGGCACGGCGGTGTTGCTGCCGACCCGGATCATCGGAACCTTGTCCGCGCCCGTGAGCAATGGCGTCGCGACCGTCGCGCTGCAGGCCATCGACGGACAGGATCCGGCGACGTTCAACTTCACCGGCACGGGCGCGACCAGCGCGCAGGATGCGGTCGCGAGCGCCTATACGGTCGCGATCCCGCAGGCGCTGTCGACGGGCGGCTTGTCGGCCGGCGTGCCGGTCGGCTTCGTCGGCACGGTCACGCCGTTCGGCGCCGCACCGCCGGATTTCGACGCGGTGACGATCGTCGACTTCGCGAACACCGCGGCGCAACTGCACATCGAGTGGCCGGATCCGGGTCAGACCGCGCCGTTCGCGACACTGACCAACGCGCAACTGACGATCGCGCCGAGCCTGCTCGCCGCCGCCGACGAGTTCGAGCTGTCGATCGGCCCGGAGCAGGTCGCGGTCTCCGCGCTCACGTCGGGGATCACCGTCGTGCCGGACATGAGCGCGTCGAACCCGGTTTACCTGATCGTGACCGAGAACGCCGATACGGAGCAGGAAACGTCCTATTCGACGTTCAACGACTTCGTGACTGCGCTCACCCAGGCCTTGAACGGCACCGCGACCGTGTCGAGCATCAGCGCCGAGGGTGGTTTCGATGCGTCGACCGGCACGCTGAGCGTGAGCCGCATGGTCGTGCACTTCCACTAGCCGCGAGCGGGGCGCCGGAGGATCCGGTCCCCGCGGACTCTCGAGGGCCGGGCGCCGCCCGCAGGCGCCCGGCCTTCCTTCAAAAGGGGTTCATCCGCTCGAGCGTGTGATCGCGGCGTGCGAACTGGTGCCACACGCCGACCGCCGCGTGCAGGCCCGCGAGGATCAGGATCGCGTTGCCGCCGATCTGGTGGATCTCGCCGATCGGGCCGATGCGTCCCTTGACCGCCGCGGCGATCGCCGGAATCTTCAAGCCCCACAGGTCGATCGGCACGCCGAGCCGCGAAACCGCGTACCAGCCGGTCAACGGAACCGCGATCAGCATGAGATACAGCGCCGCGTGGCCGAGTTTCGCGGCCCGCGCGAGCGCGGGTCCGACCGAGTCGAGCGGCGGCGGCGCGCCGCCGGCGGCCCGTGCGATCAGTCGCGCGAAAATAAGCGCGAGCACCGCGAATCCGCACGCGAAATGCAGCACCGGCGGATTCTCGCGCACGTGCCGGCTGCCCTCGCTGACGAGGTACGCGACCAGCACCAGCGCCGCGGTGAGCCAGTGGATCGCGATCATCGTGGTCGAATACCGCGCATTCTTCGGGAGCATCGATCGTTTCCTCTTCAACGGGACCGGGTCCGGCGGGACTTCGAGCCGGCGCGGCGCGCGGGTTTGCGCTTCGGCAACGGCACGTCTTCCGGTGACCAGGGTTTGCCGAGACGTTCCTCGATGTAGCGGCGCAGCAGCCGGCGCACCACCTGCGAGGGCACGGCGTCTTCTTCCGCGCAGAGCCGCTCGAACACCGCCTTCTTGCGCGGGTCGATCAGCACGGTCAGACGGGCGGTGCGGGTTTCCTGAGTCACGTTGAATTGGATTATAATGCGATGCGTATCCAATGCACACCTCGACCCCGGATCTCCCGACATCGCCGCCGTGACCGCCGCCCTCGGAACCCCGCTCGCGCAGATCCTCGCGCTGTTGTGCGCCTGGATCGCGATCGGCGCGGCCGGCCTGGTGCGACCCTCGAGCCTGAAGGTCGCCGGCCGGACGCTGTTTCCGCTCGGCGCGGTCTGCGGCGCCGCGATCGCCGCGATCGCCGCGGTCCACCTCGGC
>JAKBCG010000252.1 GCA_021808035.1 Pseudomonadota bacterium | reverse complement strand
CTACCCCAATGTTCCGGGCCAGGATCTCCTCGACAACGAGGCCGTGATCGTGCAGCGATTTCGCATCCCGCCGGGAACCTGGGAGGGGATCCACGCGCATGGGGAACGGACCCTGTACGTGCACGTCCACGGCGGTCAGTGGGCGGTACGCTCCCACTCCGAGCCGGAACACGTCTATCCGGACCCGTCCCCGGATGGGGAGGTCGACTGGATGACGCCGATTGCGCTCGCCGAAGGCCATGAGTCGGGCAACGTCGGCGACGAACCCATCGATATCGTATGGATCACGGTGAAGTGAGCGGCATCGCGCGACCCGCGCCGTCGTTCATGCAGTGGAAGGCCGAATCCGTCGAACCGGGTACGGTCGCGCGAGCGATCGCGACGCTTCTCGCCGGCGGAGCGCTCGGGCTGCCCGGCGCCGTCCTCGGCGCGAGCCCGCATCGCACGGCCATTACGGCCGGCGGGTCGCACGCGCTGCGTCCGATCGTCGTGACCGCCGAGCTGCGCGCCGAGAACTCGCAGGACGTCCCGATCACCCTGCAGGTCTTCACGTCGCACTCGCTGCGGGATCTCGGCGTGCGTACCTTCGACGACTTGCTGCAGCATCTACCGAACGTCACCGCACCGGGCAGCGGCCCCGGGCAAAGCAACCTCTACGTCCGCGGCCTCAGCGTGGGCGGCAGCGCCGGCACCCAGTCGAGCGGCTCCACCGGCGGGTTCCCGAACGTCGCGATCTACCTCGACGACCAGTCGGCGCAGCTGCCGAACCGCAACCTCGACATCTACGCGGCCGACCTGAACCGCATCGAGGTCCTGGAAGGGCCGCAAGGCACCCTGTTCGGCTCCGGCGCCGAGGCCGGGGTGATCCGCTACATCACCAACAAACCGGTGCTCGACCGCACCGAGGGCAACGTCTCCGCGGGCTACAGCGTGACCGCCCACGGCGATCCGAACACGAACCTCTCCGCGGTGCTGAACGTCCCGCTGATCGACCACAAGATGGCGCTGCGCGCGGTGCTGTACAACGACAGCCGCGGCGGCTACATCGACAACGTGCCGGCGACCTTCACCCGCCGCAACACCGACATCGGGATCCACTACGCCGACTACCCGGCGGTCAACGGCCAGTGCCCGAACGGCCTGCCGAACGCCGGCTACTGCGTGCCGCCGAATGCGCCGGCGATCAACAACTACAACCTCGCGCAGCGCGCGATCAACCCGGCGACCTACAAAGGCGGCCGGGCCGAGCTGCTGTACAAGTTCAACGACGACTGGAACATCCTGATCACGCAGATGTATCAGAACCTCGACACCCAGGGGGTGTTCTACCAGCAGCCGAACGCCTCGGACGGCCAGCCGCTCGCGCCGCTCGAGGTCACGCTGTTCAACCCGTCCTACAACAAGGACAAGTTCGAGAACACCGCGTGGACCGTGCACGGCCGCCTCGGGGTGCTGCGCGCGGTGTACACCGGCGGCTACCTCGTCCGGCACTCCGAGACGGTCGGCGACTACACCAACTACGCGCGCGGCGTGTACGCCGACTACTATCAATGTCACGGCGCCGAACCGGCCCGTGGGCTCGTCGCGACCTGCTATTCCCCGAGCAGCACCTGGCGCGAACTCGAACGCAACACGCACCAGAGCGAGGAGTTCCGGCTGCGCACGCCCGACGATTGGCGTCTGCGCGCGATCCTCGGTGTCTTCTACGAGGACTACGAGATCGAGGATCAGACGCAGTGGTACTTCAAGACCCTGCCGTCATGCACGTCGACGCTCACCGCGGGTTGCCTCACCAACGTCGCCCCGGTGCCCGGCGCGAGCACCGCTGGCGCGCCGCCGCCGAACGGCAACACGGCGTTCTTCGAGGACATCCAGCGAGGCTATCGGCAAACCTCGTTCTTTGGATCCGTCGACTTCGACCTGATTCCGAAGGTGCTGACCGCAACCGCGGGCACGCGCTTCTTTCATTTCGACAACGTCGAGACCGGACAGTCCGTCGGTGGGTTCGGGTGTTACCAGGCCGGTCCCGCCCCGTGCGCGACCGAGACCGCGACCAACATGGATGCCGAGCATCTGCGGTCCGTCGAGTCCGGGTTCACCAGCCGCGCGAACCTGACCTGGCACACCGGTCCGAACACCCTGCTCTACGCCACGTGGTCGCAAGGATTCCGGCCGGGCGGATTCAATCAAGCCTCGAGCTGCCACGCACTCGGCAGCCGGTACGACAACTTCTGCACGCCGCTGCGTTACGCCTCGGACCGGCTGACGAACGAAGAGTTGGGATGGAAGGCGCAGCTGATCCGTCGTCGGATGCAATGGAACGGCGCGGCATACCAGGAGGACTGGAACAACGTGCAGGTCGATTTCTTCGATCCGGGGCAGCTCGGCAACCTGCTGTTCTTCACCAACGGCCCGGACTATCGGATTCGCGGGTTGGAAACGACGCTCAGAGCCCGGATCGCGCGCGGCCTGACCCTCGCCGCGGGCGCCTCCTGGAACCGGAGCCGGCAGACGAATTCGCCGTTCTTGATCGCGAACGATCCGTCGCTGCGAAGCAACCCGGCGACCGCGGCGCAGTTCGGCCAACCGATCACCGCGTTCCGAAACCCGTACGGTCCCGTCGGTAGTCCGGCGGCCAATGCCCCGCCGCTGCAATTCAGCCTCCGATTGCGCTACGAGACCACGCTCGGCGGTTATCGGGCCTTCCTGCAGGCGAGCGGGATGCACACCGGGCACTCGTTCACACAGGCGGGCAGCAACCCGAGCCTCGCGACCGCCGGTGCGATCAACACGACGTTCTTGCGGTTCGAGGATCCGGCGTATTCGCTGTTCGATGCGTCCGCCGGCGTCGCCCGCGACTCCTGGCGAGCCGAGGTCTACGTGCACAACCTCACCAACGAGATCGCGAGCGTCTTCACCTCGACCGCGCAGTTCATCGAGTCGCAAACGGTCACGCGTCCCCGGGTCGTCGGGGTCGAAATCGGGTACCGGTTCTAGCCCATCCGCCGCGCGAGCAGCGCGGCGCCCATGATCCCGCTGCGCTCGCCGAGCGCCGGCGGCACGAGGTATCCCTCGAGGGTCGCGTCGCGGCGCGCGACGGGCAGGTACCCGTTGATGACGCGACTCGCCGCTGCGCGGATCCGCGGCAGCAGCGCCCCGTCGGTCATCACGCCGCCGCCGATCACGATGCGCTCGCACGCAGTCAACAGCGCGATCGACACGATCAGCTGCGCGAGGTAGCCGGCGATGATGTCGAGCGCTTCGCCGTGGTCGTCGAGTGCAGCGAGCGGCCCGCCCCACCGCGCCTGAATCGCCGGTCCGCTCGCGAGGCCTTCCAGGCAATCGCCGTGGAACGGGCACACGCCGGCGAATTCGCGATCCCGGGGATCCCGGCGAACCACGATGTGCCCCATCTCCGGATGCATCGCACCGTATCGCAATCGACCGTCGAAGATCACGCCCCCGCCGATGCCGGTTCCGACCGTCACGTAGGCGAGCGATCGGAGGCCGCGACCCGCGCCGCGCTCCGCTTCGGCGAGCGCCGCGACATTCACGTCGGTGTCGATCGCGACCGGTCGTTCGAACCGCTCGATCAGCGCTCGACGGATATCGGTCCCCACCCAGCCCGGCTTCGGCGTCATCAGCAGTCGCCCGAAGCCTGGCGATTGCGGATCGAGGTCGACGGGTCCGAAGGTGCCGATGCCGAACGCCCGCGCCGCACCGAACCGCTGCTGCGCCTCGACGAAGAATTCGACGACGCGCGCGAGCGTCTCCCCCGGTGCCGTCGTCGGGATCAGGCACTCCGCGAGCACGTCCCCTTCGCCGCGCACGAGGGCACAGCGGAACTTCGTCCCGCCGGCCTCGACCGCGCCGACCAGCGCGTCGCCCGATGGCGTCGCGGTCATGGCGTCACCCGCCGCGCCGGCGCAAGCGGCGCCGGACGATGGCCCGAAACCCCGCGGGGATCAACAGCATCGAGAGCATCGGCGCGGTGATCATCCCGCCGACCATCGGCGCGGCGATCCGCTGCATGATCTCGTGACCCGCGCCCCGGCCGAGCAGGATCGGCACCAGGCCC
>JAKBCG010000251.1 GCA_021808035.1 Pseudomonadota bacterium | reverse complement strand
CGGCGATGCGCCCGGCGTCGGCCAGATGTTGATCGCGCTCGACCCGGATGCGTTCGCCGGTCCCCGCTACGGCGCCCGCATGCAGGACCTGCTCGCGACGGTCGGCGCGCAACCCGGCGCGCGGCTCCCCGGCGACCGGCGGCTCGAGCGCCGCGCCCGCGCGCGCAGCGCCGGCATCGAGATTCCTGCGGAACTCCACGAACAGATCCTGCGACTGGCGGAGCGGCGCGCATGAGCGACATCGTGATCAGCGAATTCATGGACGCGGCGGCGATCGAGCGTCACTTCGCCGGTCGCACCGTTCTCTACGATCCGAAGCTCGTCGATCAGCCGGAACGCCTGCTCGCCGCGGTCGCCGACTGCCGCGCGCTGATCGTCCGCAACCGGACGCAGGTGCGCGGCGCGCTGCTCGCCGCCGCGACCCGGCTGCAGGTCGTGGGCCGCCTCGGCGTCGGTCTCGACAACATCGACGTCGACGCCTGCGCGGGGCGCGGGATCGCGGTCCGGCCGGCGACCGGCGCGAACGACCTCGCGGTCGCCGAATACGTCGTGACCGCGGCGCTGCTGCTGCTGCGCCGCGCCTGGTTCGGCAGCGAGCGGGTGATCGCGGGCACGTGGCCGCGGATGGACTCGATCGGCCGCGAAGTCGAGGGCAAGCGGCTCGGACTGGTCGGGTATGGGGCGATCGCCCGGTTGACCGCGGACAAGGGGCGCGCGCTCGGCTTCCATATCGCGGCGTACGATCCGTACCTTCCCGCGGACCACCCGGCCTGGGAACATGCCGAACGCCTCACGCTCGAGGCGTTGCTCGAGTCGAGCGACGTCGTGAGCCTGCACACCCCGTTGACGCCGGACACGCGCCGCCTGATCGACGCGGCCGCGCTGTCGCGAATGCGGCCCGACGCGATCCTGATCAATGCGGCGCGCGGCGGCATCGTCGACGAAGCGGCGCTGATCGAGGCGCTGCGGGGCGGGCGTCTCGGTGGCGCCGCCCTCGACGTGTTCGAGACCGAACCGCTCGACACGGCCGCCGGCGCCTCGTTCCGCGGCGTTGCGAACCTGATCCTGACGCCGCACATCGCCGGCGTCACCGACGAATCCAACGTGCGGGTGAGCGACGTGACCGCGCGCGCGGTGAGCCAAGCGCTGCGGTGAGCGCGACGCCCGCGGACTCGCCGCTGCGCCGGGTCCTGGTCGTGACTGCGCCCCGGGCACTCCACGACCTCGACCGCGCGAGGGCCTGGCCCGCGACGGTCGGGCTCGCGTGGCGGGTCATCGCGACCGACGACGCCGCGCAGGCGCGGCGCGTGATCGATGCCGGCGGGATCGACGCGATCGTGCTCGGCCACGGACTCGCGCAGGACGCGAGACTCGCCGATCACGCGTCGGCATACGCGGCGCGCGGGCGCCGGATCGACTACACGCCGGATCCGCTCGAGCGGGCAACCGACGATTGCATCAGCGGGCGGGGCGAGCACAGCCTGGACTGGGCCCTGCAGCATCTCGCGAGCGCGACGTCCCACCCGTACCTGACCCTGCGGTACGGGCCCGCGATCGATCAGGTCGGCGATCTGCGGCTGCCGGTCGCACCCGTGGATCGCGTCCCGCTGGTGATCCTGCTGCACGGCGGATTCTGGCGCGAGCCGTATCGGCGTGACGTGATGGCGCCGCTCGCGGTCGACCTCGCGCGCCGGGGCGTCGCGACCTGGAACGTCGAATATCGCCGCGTCGGTGGCAGCGGCGGCGGCTGTCCGCGAACCTTCGGCGACGTCGCGGCGGCATTCGACTTCGGCGCCCGGCTCTGGGAACGCCATCCGCTCGAGCCTCGCGCACCGATCGTGCTCGGTCATTCGGCGGGAGGCCATCTTGCGCTCTGGTGCGCCGCCCGCCGGCGCCTGGCGGACGGATCGCCCGGCGCGCGGCCGGCCGCGTCGCCGCGACTCGCCGTGGCGATCGGCGCGGTCACCGACCTCGCCGCGGCCCGCCGCCGCGGGCTCGGGCGCGGCGCGGTGGACGAATTCGTCCCGCGAGCCGACGACGAAACCTGGACGGACCCGCGCGCGCTGCTCCCGCTGGGCGTCGAGCAGTTGATCGCTCATGGCACCGAGGACGAGTGGGTGCCGTTCGATCTCGCCGTGGACTTCGTCTCGGCCGCGCGCCGCGCCGGGGGTCTGGTCGACTGGTTGCCGCTCGCCGGCGTCTCGCACATGCCGCCGATCGATCCGGCGAGTGATGCGTGGCGGCGGATCGTCGAGCGCCTGCGACCGCACCTGGTCACGCGCTGACCGGCGGCGGCGGCGCCCCCGCCGCCGGGTCCGCTCCGCGCATTCGTGGCAGAATGCGCGGCCACCCTCCTGGACCCTGGACGTTCGCGAATGACCCGCGCCAGCCGACGAATCGGATTCGCCTGTGTGACCGGTTCCGCCGTCGCGTGGAGCCTCGGCGGTCTGTTCACGCGCCTGATTCGGGTCGACGTCTGGACGCTGCTCGCGTGGCGCGGAATATTCGGCGGGATCGCGCTCGCGCTGGCGATGCCCTTGCTGCGCGAGCCGCGCGGCTGGGCGGAGTTGCGCGCGATGGGCTGGCTCGGCGTGCTGTTCGTCGCGCAGGGCGCGCTCGGGATGATCTTCTATCTCTGCGCGCTCACCCACACGAGCGTCGCGAACGTCGCGGTGATCTATGCGACCACGCCGTTCATGGCGGCGGCGCTCGGCTGGTGGTTGCTCCGCGAGCGGCCGGGCCGCGGCGGGTTGATCGCGAGCACGGGAGCGCTGTTCGGCGTCGCGGTGATGGTCGGCTTCGGCGGGCACGGCGGCTGGGTCGGCGATGCGTTCGCGGTGGGCATGGCCCTCACGATGGCCGTGACCACGGTGGTGGTGCGCCGGCATCCGCAGGTGCCGGTGCTCTTGACGGCCTGCCTGTCCTCGTTGCTCAGCGGGATCGTGTGCTGGCCGTTCGGCGAACCGCTCGCCGCGTCGGGCGGCGCCCTCGCGCTGCTCTCGACCTTCGGTGTCGTGAACTTCGCGATCGGCTTGCCGCTGTTCGTGCTCGGTGCCCGCCGGCTGTCGCCGGTCGAGACGGGGTTGATCGGTGCGCTCGACGCGCCGCTCGCGCCGCTGTGGGTCTGGATCGTGGTCCACGAGGCGCCGAGCCGGGCGACCCTGATCGGCGGCGCGATCGTGTTCACGTCGATCGCCGCGCATCTCGCGGCCGCAGAGCTCGGCGCCGGTGCGGTGATCGAATCACACGTCGGCTGACGTGCGGGTCGCGGCCGACTCCGCCTCGACGAGCGCCGGGGTACGCCAGCCGCTGCGAACACCCCAGGCGCAGAACAGCGCCGCGGCCGCCGCGACCGCGAGTTGATCCCAGCCGAACGGGAGGTATCCGCGGCCGTCGAAGCGGCGACTGCCCGCCCACGAGAGCGCGACGACCGCGGCGAAGTACGCGACGAACCAGGCGACCCCGCCCAGCTCCGCCCGCAGCGTTGCGCGATCGACTCGAGGCCGCTGGGTCAGGAACAGCGGCACCGGCAGGATCAACAGCAGCGCGATCTCGCCGGTCGCCGGCCAGCGCGCCCAGTACAGCAGCAGCGTCGCGAACACGAACGCGGCCGGCGCCAGGATGCCGAGCCCCGGGATCCGCAGCGGGCGATGCAGCGCGGGCGCGGTCCGGCGCAGCGCGAGCACGCTGATCGGCACGATCAGGTAGGTCACGATCGTCGCGACCGAGATCACCGCCGCGAGCTGACCCCAGCCGCGAAAGAAGAACAAGAACACGTACGCGACCGCGAGGTTGAACCACATCGCGAACCGCGGCACCCCGGCCCCGGGATGCACGCGGCCGAGCACGCCGGGCGCATGTCCGTTGCGTTCCATCGCGTACAGGATCCGCGCTCCGGTCGCCGTATAGGTCGCGCCGGTGCCGCTCGGGCTGATATAGGCATCCGCGTACAGCAGCAGCGCGAGCCAGTTCAGGTTGAGCGCCAGTGCGAGCTGCGCGAACGGCGAGCTGTAGTCGAGGGCCGCCCAGCCGCCCGCGAGCGCCGCGGTCGGCACCGCGCCGAGGAAGGCGACCTGCAGCAGCAGATAGACGATCGCGCTCGCGGCAATCG
>JAKBCG010000006.1 GCA_021808035.1 Pseudomonadota bacterium | reverse complement strand
CGCCGCCCGCAGCGGGTCCCGCCTCGCGCGGCACTTCGAGCCCGGCCCGCTCGGCGAGCATCGCGACCGCGTCCGGGAACTCCAGTTTCTCGAACTGCATCAGGAAGCCGATCGCGGTGCCGTGCGCGCCGCAGCCGAAGCAGTGGTAGAACTGCTTGTCGGGACTCACCCAGAAGGATGGAGTCTTTTCGCCGTGGAACGGACAGCAGGCCTTGTATTCGCGGCCGGCTTTCTTGAGCGGCACGCGGGAGCCGACCACGTCGACGATGTCCGAGCGTGCGATGACCTCGTCGATGAAGGCTTGCGGGATGCGGCCGGACATGGACCGCGCGCGGTCAGCCGCCGAGCTTCGCCTTGATCTTCGCGCCGACCACGGCCATGTCCGCGCGGCCCTGGGCCCGGCTCTTGATCAGCGCCATGACCTTCCCCATGTCCTTGATGCTCGCGGCGCCGGTGGTCGTGATCGCGTCGGCGATCAGGGCGTCGACCTCCCCTTCGGTCAATGCGGCGGGCAGATAGGCCTGCAGCAGCGCGATTTCGGCGGCCTCCTTGTCGGCGAGATCCGGTCGGTTGCCCGCCTGGAACTGGTGCAGCGACTCTCTGCGCTGCTTGATCATCTTTTCGATCACGCCGACCACTTGCGCGTCGTCGAGCGTGATCCGCTCGTCGACTTCCCGCTGCTTGATCGCCGCGGTCAGCATGCGGATGGCGCCGAGCCGCTCCTTTTCTCCGGAGCGCATCGCCGCCTTCATGTCCTCGGTGATCCGCTCCTTCAGCGTCATCGTCAGTGGGCGTTCCCGGACGTCAATACTGGCGGGGCGGGCCCGCGGACGGGGCTCCGCTACCAGGCGCGCTGCGCATGCCTTCGCGGGACAGCCGCTTCAGATGGCGTTTGACCGCCGCGGCCTTCTTTCGCTTACGCTCCTGGGTCGGCTTTTCGTAGAATTCACGACGGCGAAGTTCGGTGAGGATGCCCGCTTTCTCGCAGGCGCGCTTGAAACGGCGCAACGCGGCGTCGAAATACTCATTCTCGCGAACACGGACGCTGGGCATTCAGACCTCAAAGTATAGTCGCTGGACGTAACGGCCGCCGGCATCGAGCGGCGGGGCGCGCATTCTACGGTGCGCCAGGATAAAAGGCAAAACTATGCGTGTGCTCGGCATCGAAACCTCCTGCGACGAGACCGGCGTCGCGGTCTACGATGCGGTCGCCGGACTCCTCTCGCACCGTCTCCATTCCCAGGTTGCAATGCACCAGGCATATGGCGGCGTGGTGCCGGAACTCGCATCCCGTGATCACGTGCGCCGGTTGTTGCCGCTCGTGCGGGCGGCCCTCGGGGAGGCCGGCGCGGCGCCGGCGTCGATCGACGCGGTCGCCTATACGGCCGGACCCGGTCTGATCGGTGCACTGCTCGTCGGAGCGTCGTTCGCACGCGCGCTGGCGCAGGCGTGGTCGAAGCCGGTGATCGGGGTGCATCACCTCGAGGGCCATCTGCTCGCGCCGCTCCTCGAACCGCGGCCGCCGGCATTCCCGTTCCTCGCACTGCTGGTCTCCGGCGGACATACCATGCTGGTGGACGTCGCGGCGCTCGGCGAGTATCGGGTGCTCGGCGAATCGCTGGATGATGCGGCCGGCGAGGCGTTCGACAAGACCGCGAAGCTGCTCGGCCTGCCCTATCCCGGCGGTGCCGCGCTCGCCGCGCTGGCCGAACGCGGCCGCGCCGGCGCCTATCGGTTCCCCCGCCCGATGCTCGACCGGCCGGGACTCGAGTTCAGCTTCAGTGGCTTGAAGACCGCGGTACGGGTAGCCTTGCGCGGCCGAGCGCTCGACGAGTCGGGTCGCGCCGACGTCGCGCGCGGCTTCGAGGATGCGGTCGTCGATACCTTGGCCGAGAAGTGCCGACGCGCGCTCCGGGCGACCGGACGCGAGCGCCTCGTCGTCGCGGGAGGGGTCGGCGCGAATCAGCGGCTGCGCGAGCGGCTCGGCGGGGTCGCGCAGGAAGCCGGTGCGAGCGCGCATTTCCCGCGGCCGCAGTTCTGCACCGACAACGGTGCGATGATCGCGCTCGCCGGGTGCCTGCGGCTCGAGCGCGGCGCGAATCGCGGGCCGCCCGTTCCGGCACGGGCGAACTGGCCGCTCGATGAGGTCGGAAACTAGGGTGGATCAGGACATTCGATGGACAAGATCTTCATTCACGCGTTGAAGAGCGAAGCGATCATCGGGATCTTCGACTGGGAACGCCAGGTCAAGCAGGCGGTGTACGTCGATCTCGAGATGGCGATCGACGTCCGCAAGGCCGCCGCGTCGGACGCGATCGAGGACACCCTCAACTACAAACGGGTCGCGAAGCGACTCGTGTCGTTCATCGAGGGGTCGAGCTTCCACCTGGTCGAGACGCTCGCCGACCGGATCGCGATGCTGGTCCTCGAGGAATTCGGCGTCGAATCGGTCCGGGTCGTGCTCAGCAAGCCGGGCGCGCTGCGCAGTTCGCGCGACGTCGGCGTCGCGATCGAGCGCGGGCGCGGCGATCTCGACGCCCGGACCCGATCGACGGGCACGCCCGCATAAGATATATTTAATCTATATCTTATTTTTCGTTGCAATGCCGAGGGCGGGCGCACCGCTTGCGGCGGCCGACGAGGGCAGGGCCATGCGTTGCCAGGTATTCGCGGCCGGCTTCCGGCCGGCGTTCCTCGCTGCGGGTCTCGCGGCATTCGTGCTGGTGCCGATCTGGGCCGCGGTGTACGTCTACGGGGTGACGCTGCCGTGTCCCTGGCCGCCGACGCTGTGGCACGCGCACGAGATGGTGTTCGGCTTCATCGGCGCCGCGATCGCGGGCTTCCTGCTGACCGCGGTGCCGAACTGGACGGGGCGACCCGGCGTCGCCGGGGCGCCGCTCGCGGCGCTCTTCGCGGCGTGGCTCGCCGCACGCATCGCGGTCGCGACCGCGGCCTGGTGGCCTGCCTGGGTCGTCGCCGCGATCGACCTGACGTTCTTTCCGTTGCTTGCGGCGCTCATCGCGCCATCGTTGTTGAAGAGCGGCAATCGCAACTGGCGGTTGCTGCTGGTGCTCGGGGCGTTCACGATCTGCGACGCGGTCTTCCACCTTGCGCTCCTGCGCCGCGACGCCAACGCGGCGACGCGGGCGATCCTGGTTGCGATCGACCTGGCGCTGCTCCTCGTGACGGTGATCGGCGGCCGCATCGTGCCCGCGTTCACCGCCGGCGCGCTCCGCGGCGAGGGCGTCGCGATGCGCACGTTTCCCGGCATCGGTCCGGCGGCCATCGCTGCAATGGTGTCGGTCGTCGTCGTCGATGCGACCCTGCCGGGTGGCCGCGTCGCCGCCGTGACCGCGGGGGTTGCCGCGCTGATCCAGGCCGTCCAACTCGCCCAATGGCGCGGCGGGCGGACGCTGTCGAAGCCGCTGGTCTGGGTGCTGCACCTGGGCTACGCGTGGATACCCCTCGGTCTCGCCTTGAAGTGCGCCGCGCTCCTCGGCGGCTACGCGATCGCGGCGTTCTGGCTGCATGCGCTCACGGTCGGGGCGCTCGCAACGATGATCCTCGGCGTGATCACGCGGGCCGCACTCGGCCACTCCGGACGAGCGCTCGAGCCGGACCCGCGCACGGTGATCGCCTACGCGCTCCTGCTGCTCGCCGGCCTCGTGCGGGTGTTCGGTCTCGCGTTCCTGGGGCTCTCGTACCCGATCGTGATCCTGGTCGCCGCGTTCCTGTGGACCAGCGCGTTCGCGTCGTTCCTCTCGGTGTACGTGCCGATCCTGGTGTCGCCCCGGGCGGACGGCCGGCCGGGCTGAGCGCGCGAGGCCGGTCCCCGACGCGGACTCAGTGCCGGAGCAGCGCGAACCAGCTCGCGCTGTTGCGCGTGACCGCGACACCGATGATCGCCGCGAACACCGTCCACGCGGCGAACGTCGCCGCAATCCGGCCGGATCGGCTGCGAGCCCGCTTCAGCGCGACGCTGCCGAGTCCGATGTACAGGATCAGGAGCAGCACCTTCATCGTCAGCCAGGCGTTCACGAACGGGTATTGGCGCACGATCAGCGTCAAGCCGATCCCGGCCACGAGCAAGGTCGTGTCGATCACATAGGAGGCGTACCGCAGCACGGGGTGCTGGGCCGCATGGTCCCGGCCCGCGATCCGCAACACGGCACGCGCGGAGAAGAGCGCGCCGGACAGCGCGACGCTGCCGACGTGCACGGCGAGGACCTGGGGAAAATGCGCCGCGAGCGTCATCCGTCGGTTTCAATCGCTCGCGCCGATCGGCTCGGCCGGCTCGACGCCGAGCAGCCGACCGATCCGGCGCGGCTTCGCGACCAGGTCGGCGAGCGTATACCGGTCGAGCTCGGCCATGAAGGCGGACAGTGCGCGCCCGAGCGCGGTCGACAGCTCGCACGCCGGCGCGATCCGGCAGGATTCGGCGTCACGCAGGAAGATCACGGTGCGTATGTCCGGTTCCATCCGGCGCACCACGTCGCCGACCCCGATCTGCGCCGGGGATTTCGCGAGCCGCAGCCCGCCGCCCCGGCCGCGGACGGTCTCGACATACCCGGCGCCGCCGAGTTCGTGGACCACTTTCGTCAAATGGTGCTCCGAGATCCCGTACAACGCCGCGATCTCGGCGATCGTCGCGAGATCGGCGGGTCGCAACGCGAGTCGAATGAGCACGCGCAGCGAGAAGTCCGTGTGGGCGGTCAGACGCATCCGTTCCTCGCCTTGCCCTAGATGCCGCGCCCGCCGTCGACCGCGATGATCTGTCCGGTCACGTACGGTGCGTCGCGTGCCAGATAGAGCACGGTTCGCGCGACGTCCTGCGGCGTCCCGGGGCGCTTCAGCGCGGTCTTCTCCACGATCTCGTGCTTCAATGCCGCGTCGATCTCCCGCTCCGGCCACAGCACCGGTCCGGGCGCGACGCCATTCACCCGGATCTCGGGGCCGAGATCGCGCGCCAGCGCGCGCGTGAGCATCGCGAGCCCCGCCTTCGCGCTCGAATAGACCGGATGGTCGCGCAACGGCCGCAGCCCGTGGATGTCGACGATGTTCACGATGAGGCCGTGGCGCGCGCGCAATGCCGGCGCCGCGGCCTGCGACAGGAACGTCGGCGCCATCAGGTTCGTGCCGACGAGATCGTCCCAGTCGCGCCGCGTGATGCGCCCGACCGGCGTCGGATGGAAGCTCGACGCGTTGTTGACCAGGACGTCGATTCCGCCATGCCGCGCGATCGCGGTGGCGACCAAGGCCTCCGGCGCCTGCTCGTCGAGCAGATCCGCGCTCACGGCGCTCGCCGAACCGGCGCGCCGCGCATTCAGCTGCGCGACCAGCGCTTCCGCATCGCCGGCCGAGGAGCGATAATGAACCAATACGTCCGCCCCCGCGGCGTGCAGGCAACGGACGATCGCGGCGCCGACGCGGCGGGCTCCTCCGGTCACCAGCGCGACGCGACCCGCCAAACCCGATCGATCCTCATCGTTCTCCATCATGCGAATCTACGATACCGGAACCCCGTCGCAGCGTGAATCGGTGATCACGGACGTGGAGCGGGACCACGAAGCACGGGTACGGGCGCATATCGCCGCCGAAGTGCGCGCGGCCGGCGGCTGGATCGGCTTCGACCGTTTCATGGAGCTCGCGCTGTACGCGCCGGGGCTCGGCTATTACAGCGCCGGTGCGCAAAAACTCGGGCCCGACGGCGATTTCACGACGGCGCCGGAGATTTCGCGGCTGTTCGGCGCCGCGGTCGCCGAAGCCGGTGCCGAAGTGCTCGGGCAGATCGGCGGCGGCGCGATTCTCGAGATCGGTGCCGGGAGCGGGCGTCTCGCGGGCGATCTGATCGAGTTCCTCGGCGCCCGCGGCATCGTCCCCGCGCGCTACTGGATCCTCGACGTCAGTGCCGAACTGCGCGATCGGCAGCGGGCGCACCTGCGCGAACGTCTCGGCGAACGCATGGAGCGGGTCGAGTGGCTCGACGCGCCCCCGGATGCGCCTTTCGACGGCCTGGTCGTCGCGAACGAGGTGCTCGATGCGCTGCCGGTGGTGCGTTTTCGCTGGAACCGTGGAGGGGTCGAGGAGCTCGGGGTCGGATGCCGCGACGGCGACCGGTTCGAGTGGTCGGCGCGTTCCGCGGATGCGGCGCTCGCGACGGCCTGCGCCGCGCTGCGCGATGCGGCCGGTGGTGACTGGGCCGACGGCTACGAATCGGAATGGAGCCCGCGCCTGCGTTCCTGGGCGACCGAGGTCACGCGCTCGCTGCGCACCGGCGCGGCGTTCTGGTTCGATTACGGCCTGCCGCGCGCGCACTACTACCTCGCCGAGCGCCGGCAAGGCACGCTGATCTGTCACCACCGCCACCGGGTGTCCGATGATCCGTTCGCGCGCCCGGGGCTCGCGGACATCAGCGCGTGGGTGGATTTCACCGCCCTCGCGGAGGCCGGCGACGCCGCGGGCTTCGACATCGCCGGCTACACGACCCAGGCGTACTTTCTCGCGGGCTCCGGAATCGATGCGCACCTGCGCGAGCTCGCCGGCGCCGATCCGCTGCAGGCCGCGCGCCTCGCGAACGAGGCACGACGGCTGATGATGCCGGGTGAAATGGGCGAGCGCTTCAAGGCGATGGCCTGGAGTCGGGGTGTGACCGGCGCCCTGCGCGGCTTCACGCTGCGCGATCTGCGCCATACCCTCTAGCGTCGGACCTCGGGTGCGGGCTCGTCCGCCGATCCGCTATATTGGGCGCGCACCGCGGCGATCGCGGCGATGCGCCGTTCGCGCAGGTGGTCGGCGATGCGCGGCCCGTCCGCGGTCGCGATCTCGGCGCGCGTCGGCTTCACCGCGGCCGCCGCATCGCGAGCTTCGCGCAGGTAGTCACGCTGTGGGTAAGCGCGGTCCTCGAGACCCGCGCGGCCGCGCCAGTCGGCTTCGCAGGCCGTCGACGCGGCCTCGAAGCGCTGTGGGCGCCGGAACGCGTCGGCCCGCTCCAGCACCTCGAGAACCGTCGCCGCGCGCAGCTCGAACGCGCGATGCACCAATCCGTGATAACGGGCGACGATCGTCGCGAGATCGCGGTATTCCGCGGGAACCTTGAGCCGCGCGGCCAGAAGGTCGACCAGTTCGACGCTGCGCTCCTCGTGTCCACGGTGACGCGGCCAGGACTGCGCGGGCGAGGTCCCTTTGCCGAGGTCGTGGACGAGCGCGGCGAACCGTACCTTCGGATCGTCGCTCAATCGAACCGCCTGGTCGAGCACCCGGAGCGTATGGTCGCCGGTGTCGATTTCCGGGTGCCATTCACGCGGCTGGGGGACGCCGAACAGCGCGTCGATCTCCGGGAACACCACGCGCAGCGCGCCGCAGGCGCGCAGCGTCGAGAAATACTCCCGAGCGGCGGATTCCCGCAGCGCCTTGTCGGTCTCCTGCCAGATGCGCTCGGGCACGAGCGCATCGAGTTCGCCGCGGTGCACGATCGCGGTCATCAAGGACAGCGTCTCCGGCGCGATCCGGAAGCCGAGCGGTGCGAATTTCGCCGCGAAGCGCGCGACCCGCAACACCCGCAGGGGATCTTCGACGAACGCGTCGGACACGTGCCGCAGCCAGCGTTCCTCGAGGTCGCGTCGTCCGCCGTATGGATCGACGTAGCGGCCGTCCGCCGCCTGGGCGATCGCGTTGATCGTCAGGTCGCGGCGCCGCAGGTCCTCCTCGAGGGTCACCGCGGGATCGAAGCGGAACTCGAAGCCGTGATAGCCCGGCGCGACCTTGCGCTCGAGCCGGGCGAGTGCGTACTCCTCGTGCGTCTCGGGGTGCAGGAACACCGGGAAGTCGCGTCCGACCTCCCGATACCCGAGCCGCAGCAGCTCCTCGCGCGATCCGCCGACCACCACCCAGTCGCGTTCCTTGACCGGGAGGCCGAGCAGCGCGTCCCGGACCGCTCCGCCGACCAGATACACTTGCATCCGTGAATGGTAGCAGCATCCTGCGGCGTGTCGGCGCACTCGCGATCCTCGCGACGCTCGCGATCGGCACGACGGGGTGTTACGAGTGGCAGGCGGCGGTCGGCGAGACGGCGGTGCTGTGGCGGCGCGAGCCGATCGCGCGCGTGATCGCCGATCCTGCGACGCCCCCCCGGCTGCGGGCGCAGCTGCGTGAAGTGGTCGCAATCCGCGAGTTCGCGATTCACGACCTCGATCTGCCGGACAACGGCAGCTACCGCAGCTATGCCGCGATCGACCGCCCGTACGTCGTCTGGAACGTGTTCGCGGCGCCGCGGTTTTCGCTGCGCGCCCGGCGATGGTGCTATCCGCTGGTCGGTTGCATGGCCTATCGCGGGTATTTCTCGCATCGCCGGGCCCTGGCGCTCGCGGGCAAGCTGCGCGCCGCCGGCGACGACGTCGCCGTCGAGGGCGTCGCGGCGTATTCGACGCTCGGGCATTTCGACGACCCGGTGCTCAGCACGATGATGGGGTGGAGCGACGTCGATCTCGCGGGGATCATCTTCCACGAGCTCACCCATCAACGGCTGTTCGTGCCCGGGGACACCCGTTTCGACGAAGGCCTGGCCATGTTCGTCGAGCGTGAAGGGGTGCGCCGCTGGCTGGCGGCGCAAGGCCGCACCCGGACCCTCGCGCGCTACCAGCGGAACCTCGGCCGTTACGCGGCCGTGCTCGCCTTGCTGCGAGGTGCTCGCGAACGCCTCGCGGCGATCTATCGGGCGCCGACCGCGCCTTCGGTGATGCTCGCGCGCAAGCGCCGCGAGTTCGCGGCGCTGCGCTCGGCCTACGAGCGCCTCGCGGCGCCCTGGGGCGAGGACGCTCCGCTCGCGAGCTGGTTCCGCAAGCCGCTGAACAACGCCGCGCTCGCGTCGCTCGCGACCTACGAGCGCTGCGTGCCGGGCTTCGCGCGCGAATTTGCGCGTGCGGGCGGGAGTTTTCCGGCGTTCTTCGCGCGGATCCGTTCGATCGCCGCGCTCGGACGCGGCGCCCGCGACGCCGCGGTCTGCGGGGCGAGCGCCGCCGCGATCAGTCGCGCGCCGCGCGCCGGCGCCAGCGGCTGAACCGGGCGTTCGACTCGCGGGCGCCGAGGAATGCGGGAGCGGATCCTTCCATCGACCGCGGCCGGATGCCGAGCCGTGCAAAGCCGTCGTCGCTGCACACACTGTCGACGGTCAGCGACCGGTAGTTGTCGCTCGAGAAAGGGCGGCCGGGCACGAAATCCATGCCGAGCGCCTGCAGCCGGGATGCGAATCGGGGCAGCCCGAGGATCCGGTGGGGCCGGCCTGTGCAGCTCGCGACGAACCGGACCACTTCGCGCAACGTGAACACGCCCGGTCCACCGAGTTCGAGCGTGGTTCCGGACGGCACGGATCCCTCGACGCCCCGCCGCAAGGCCTCGACGACGTCGTCGACGTGCACCGGCTGAAGTTTCGCGTCGGGCATCGCGAGCGGCAGCACCCACGGCACCGCGGCGAGCAGCCCGGCGAACCGGTTGAGGAACGAGTCCCCGGGACCGAAGATCACCGACGGCCGGTAGATCACCCACTCCATCGCGCCGGCCCGTTCGCGCAACCGTCGCTCCGCCGCACCCTTGGAGCGCAGGTAATGACTCGGGGCATCCTCGGCGGCGCCGAGCGAGGAGACCTGCAGGAAGCGGTGTACGCCCGCGGAGCGGGCCGCGTCGACCGCGGTCTCGGTGAGCTGCGTGTGCGCTTTGCGGAAGCCGCGTCCGCCGAAGCCCCGCTCGTTCAGGATGCCGACGAGATTGATCACGACGTCGTGTCCGCGCAGGCGTTCCGCGAGCGCGGCCTCGACGTAGACGTCGCAGCGCTCCAACGCGAGACCCGGCATCACGAGCAAGGCCTTGTGGCGTTCAGGATCGCGCGACAGCACGGTCACCGCATGACCGGCGCGCAGCAAGCGTGCGGCGAGCCGTGAACCGACGAAGCCGGTTCCCCCCAGGAGGCACACGCTGGACCGGCTCACGGGGCGCATCGTCAGCGGACCGGCAACAGCAGGAACGAGGAGCCGCGCTTGACCTTCAGCATCAGGAAATGCGCGCCTTTCGCGATGCTCCGCAGCGCCTTCGTGTCAGCGACCGTCTGACGCCCGACCCCGACGATCAGGTCGTTGGGGCGCAACCCGGCTTGAGCGGCGGCGCTGCCCGGCCTGACCAACTGGATCCTCACGCCGCCACCGCCCGGCTCGTCCGCCAGCCGCGCGCCGTCGAGCGCCTTGTTGATGAGGCCGGCATCCGCCGTCTCCGCCCCCGCCGGACTCTCGATCGTCGCCGTCACCTGCAGACTGCGGCCGTCGCGCAACAGACCGACGTGAACCGTCGTGCCGACGCGCAACATCCCGATCGCGTTGCGCAATTCGCCAGCATTCTGCATCGATTGCCCGTCGATCGACGTGATGATGTCACCGGTCTGGATCCCCGCCCGCTCGGCGGACGATCCGTGGATCACGCCCGCGACGAGCGCGCCGCTCGCCTCGCGCAGACCGAACTCCTTCGCGATCTCCGGCGTCACGTCGTAGATGTTCACGCCGAGCACGCCGCGCTTGACCTCGCCGTAACGGATCAACTGAGCCATCACGTTCTTGACCATGTTCACGGGAATCGCGAATCCGATGCCGATGTTGCCGCCCTGGCGGGAGAGGATCGCGGAGTTGATTCCGACCAGTTCACCGCGCAGGTTCACGAGCGCGCCGCCGGAGTTGCCGGGGTTGATCGACGCGTCGGTCTGGATGAAGTCCTCATAGCCGTCGGGGTTGATCCCGGAGCGACCGAGCGCGCTGACGATCCCGAAGGTCACGGTGTGCTGCAGGCCGAACGGATTGCCGATCGCGAGCACGTAGTCTCCGACCTGCAGCCGGCTCGAGTCGCCGAGCGGCATCGCGACGAGGCCGGGTTGCTTCGCCTGCAGCAGCGCGAGATCCGACCCTTCATCGGTGCCGACGACCTTCGCGCTGAAAGAGCGGTTGTCGAGCAGTGTTACGGTGATCTGGGTCGCATGATCTATCACGTGATAGTTGGTCACGATGTAGCCGTGCGCCGCGTCGACGATCACGCCGGAACCCGCCGCGCGGAATTCGCGCTCGCGGGGGCGCGCGTTGGGCGGCGTCTCGAAGAAGCGGCGCAAGAACGGATCGTCGAGCAAGGGGTTGTGGTCGTTGGCCGACTCCTCGATCGTGCCGCGCGTCGCGATGTTCACCACCGCCGGGGCGACCCGCTTGACGATCGGCGCGAGCGAAGGAAGCGCGGACCGCGGTGGGAGGGGCGCCGACGTGGCGCCGGGACCGAATGCGATGGCGGCGGCGACGGCGGCGAAAGACAAGCGCGAATTCATCCCGAGCGCACTCCGTGACGATGGATAAGGCCACTCGCGCGGGAACGGGGGCGGCGAAGGCCGCGCCCGTTCCCACGCGAGTGACCCTCGGACGGCGCGATATTACACGGAAGCGTCGCCCGACAGGCGCTCCGCCCGCCCGATCGATCAGGCCGCTTCGACGGTGATTCGCTGCGGTTGCACCTGGGCGAGCTTCGGGATCGCGATCTCGAGGACGCCGTTCGCCGCCTTGGCACGAATGCCTTGCGCATCCGCGGTCTCCGGCAGGCTGAAGCGCCGTTCGAAATCCCCTTTGATGCGCTCGACGCGTCGATACCCTTCGGTGCCCTCCTGGGAGGACTCCTCGCGGCGTCCGCGTACCGACAGCACCCCCTGCTCGGCGGTGATCGACACGGCCTTCGGGTCGACGCCCGGCAAGTCGATCGTGATCACGAAACGATTCGGCTCTTCGTGGATGTCCACCGGCGGCAGCCAGGCGCCGGAATCCGCCGCGGTCGCGATCGGCGCGCCGAACAGCCGGTCGATGTCCTTCTGCAAGCGATTGACGATGGCCCAGGGCTCGTAACGCACGACGGTCATGATGGTTCTACCTCCTCGGATTCGACGTTTCCCGTCCGGTCACCGAGTGGTCGGTGCGGCGGGGCCTGACCCGGGAACTAGGGCCGCGGGCGCGGAATTTCAATGGCAGGCGAATCTCGCCGGGCAACGCGCTTCAGCGCGATCGCCGCGGCACAACATATAGGGTCGGTGGTGCTGGTCGCTTGACCTGCGTGCTCGAAAATGCATTGATGAGCTTTCTAGTAAATAAATTACAACATATTGATTTTTAATGTTTAAAATTCATCAAATCGAGTCGATAATTCGCTTGACGCCAATCCGTGTCGCGACTTAACCTTTCGCTCCCGATCACAACATCTAGTATTTGTCGGGTCGGGCCCGACGAACCATCAGGGGGCATCTCTTAGGATTGCGTATCGCCGCGAAATGGGGATGCCGCAGTCGTCGCGATCGAGGGTAGGCCGATATCATCGAGGGAGCAGTCAACAAACCCATGAACACGGTGGTCAGGATACAAAACAAAGACGTCGGCAGTATTCCGTTCCAAGAGGCGTCGACTGACATCTGGGACAAGAAATACCGCCTCACCGCCAAAGACGGGTCGCCGATCGATCACTCGATGGACGACACCTACAAGCGGGTCGCACGCGCGCTC
Organism: Pseudomonadota bacterium; assembly: GCA_021808035.1. Lineage (GTDB taxonomy): Bacteria > Pseudomonadota > Gammaproteobacteria > Steroidobacterales > Steroidobacteraceae > Bog-1198. The sequence continues at coordinate 8,141 of JAKBCG010000006.1, read as the reverse complement.
GCCGACGTGGAAGCGACCGAAGCGTTGCGGGAGCAATGGTACGAGTCGTTCCTGTGGGCGCTGCGCCAGGGTGCGATCCCCGCGGGTCGGGTCACGTCGAACGCAGGTTCGCTCGAGCACAAACCCGCGACGTCGACCATCAATTGCACGGTGTCGGGCACGATCCGCGATTCGATGGACGACATCCTGAACAAAGTCCACGAGGCCGGCCTCACGTTGAAGGCCGGTTGCGGGATCGGTTACGAGTTCTCGACCTTGCGGCCGCGTGGCGCCTATGTCTCCGGAGCCGGTGCGCACACGTCCGGTCCGCTGTCGTTCATGGACATCTACGACAAGATGTGCTTCACGGTCTCCTCGGCCGGCGGGCGCCGCGGCGCGCAGATGGGCACGTTCGACATCGGTCATCCGGACGTCCTCGAATTCATCAGGGCCAAACGCGAAAGCGGCCGGCTGCGCCAGTTCAACCTCTCGCTGCTGATCACCGACGAGTTCATCGAAGCGGTCAAGAGCGATTCCGACTGGCGGCTCGCGTTCCCGTTGAGCGAGCGGGAATACGACACCGAACGCCCGGATCTCGCGGATGGCGCGAAGTTCGTCTGGCGTGAGTGGCCGTACACCGACGGTTACGTGACCAACGAGAACGGCCTCGTCGCCTGCAAGGTGTACAAGACGCTGCCCGCGCGGCGCCTCTGGGACCTGATCATGTCGTCGACGTACGACTTCGCCGAGCCGGGGTTCATCCTGATCGACCGGGTCAACGAGATGAACAACAACTGGTGGACCGAGAACGTCCGGGCGACCAATCCCTGCGGCGAACAACCGCTGCCGCCCTACGGCTCCTGCCTCCTCGGGTCCGTCAACCTGACCAAGTTCGTGTTGGATCCGTTTGCCGAGGAGGCACGATTCGATTGGGAGACCTACCGCAAGGTGGTCAAGATCTTCACGCGGATGCTCGACAACGTCGTCGAGATCAACGGCCTGCCACTGTCGCCGCAGCGCGACGAGATCCTGCGAAAACGTCGGCACGGGATGGGTTTTCTCGGGCTCGGCTCGACGATCACGATGCTCGGCATGAAGTACGGCTCGCGCAAATCCGTCGCGTTCACCCAGAACGTCTCCCGCGAGATGGCGCTCGCCGGCTGGGAGGCGGGCCTCGAGCTGGCGCGGGAGAAGGGACCCGCGCCGATCATGACCGAGGAGTTCACAGTCAGCGCGCAGATGCTGCGCAAGCGCCCCGAAATGGTTCGCGACGGCTGGCGCGTCGGCGCGCGCGTGCCGGGCCGCGTGCTGCACGCCCGCTACAGCCGGTACATGCAGCGCATCGCGGAAGCGGCGCCGGAGTTGGTCGACGAACTCGCCGAGGTCGGCGCGCGTTTCACGCACCACACGTCGATCGCGCCGACCGGCACCATCTCCTTGTCGCTCGCGAACAACGCATCGAACGGGATCGAACCCTCGTTCGCGCATCACTACTTCCGCAACGTGATCCGCGAAGGCAAGAAGTCGAAGGAGAAGATCGACGTCTTCTCGTTCGAGCTGCTCGCGTACCGCGAACTCGTGAACCCGCGCGCGATGCCGAATTCGCAGAACCCGGCGGAGCGGCTGCCGGACTATTTCGTCACCGCCGACGACATCGGTCCGCGCGAGCACGTCGACATCCAGGCCGCCGCGCAGCGCTGGGTCGACTCGTCGATCTCGAAGACCGCGAACGTGCCGACCGACTACAAATACGAGGACTTCAAGGACATCTACTTGTACGCGCACGAACAGGGGCTGAAGGGCTGCACGACCTTCCGGTTCAACCCGGAGGCATTCCAGGGCGTGCTCGTGAAGGAACAGGATCTGAAGAATACCGCCTACGTCTTCACGCTCGAGGACGGCAGCGAAGTCGAGGTCCGGGGCGATCAGGAGATCGAGTACGACGGCGAGACCCACACCGCCGCGAACTTGTTCGACGCCCTCAAGGAAGGCTACTACGGGAAATTCTGACCATGGCGACCATCAAGATCGAGAAGAAAATCGTCAAGTACCGGGTGCAGAAGCCGGAATCGGAGGCGGCGCCGAAGGCGCCCGCGAGCCAGCCCGCGACGCCGAAGGACAACGTGATCTGGATGCACGAGAAGGTCGAACGGCCCGAAGTGCTCGTCGGATCCACGTACAAGATCAAGACGCCGGTCTCCGATCATGCGATGTACGTCACGATCAACGACATCGTGCTGAACGAAGGCACGCCGCACGAACAGCGGCGCCCTTTCGAGGTGTTCATCAACTCGAAGAACCTCGACCACTACCAGTGGATCGTCGCACTGACCCGGGTGATCTCGGCCGTGTTCCGCAAGGGCGGCGACACCACCTTCCTCGTCGACGAACTGAAGGCCGTGTTCGATCCGCGCGGCGGCTACTGGCAGCCGGGCGGCAAGTACATGCCCTCGACGATCGCCGAGCTCGGGCACGTGATCGAACGGCATCTGCAGTCGATCGGCATGCTGCGAAAGCAGGAGCTCGACGAGCACCAGCGCAAGCTCGTGGAGGAGAAGCGGGCCGAGTTCGAGGCGCGCACCAAGCAGACCGACGCGTTCTCGAAGGCGCTGTTTCCGGAGGGCGCGCAGCTTTGCACGAAGTGCAACACCGCGGCGGTCGTGATGATGGACGGCTGTTACACCTGCCTCAATTGCGGGGACTCGAAGTGCGGCTGAGCGCGGCCGCACCGGCGCGGTAAGCGGCCGGTGAACGGCCTCGCGTGGCTCGTTCCCTGGGAGTTCTCGCCGACCTTTCTCGTGGTGTTCGCCACGACGGTGCTGCTGTACCTGCGCGGCGCGCGGCGGCGACCCCGGGGTTTCTGGCGGCAGCTCGCGTTCTGGAGCGGTCTCGTGCTCCTCTACGCCGCGCTGCAGACCGAATGGGACTATTACGCGGAGCGCGAGTTCTTCGTGCACCGACTGCAACACGTGGTCCTTCACCACCTCGCGCCGTTCCTGATCATGCTCGCCGCGCCCGGGCCGGCGATCCGCACGGGTTTGCCGCTGCGCTGGCGCGCATTCCTGCGCAAGCGGATCGCACCGAATCCGTTCGTGCGGCTCTCGCTGAACGTCCTGCTGAATCCCGGGGTCGCGGGCTTCCTGTTCGTCGGCGTGATCTATCTATGGCTCTGGCCGCCGCTGCATTTCGTCGCGATGCTCGACTGGCGCCTGTACCGGGTGATGAACTGGAGCGTCACGATCGACGGGCTGCTGTTCTGGTGGCTGGTGCTCGATCGGCGCTCGAAGCCGCCCGCGCGCCTCGCGCCCGGCACCCGGATCTTCCTGTCGTTGATCGTCGCGCTGCCCCAGATCATCCTCGGCGCCTACATCACGTTCACCCGCCGCGATCTGTTTCCGATCTACGATCTGTGCGGGCGCGCGTTCCCGTGGATCACGACGATGCGGTCGCAGCGGATCGGCGGACTCATCCTGTGGATTCCGGGCGGCATGATGAGCGTGCTGGGCGCGCTGGTCGCGATCCGCCATTGGACCTCGCTGTCCTCCCGCGGGCGTCTCGCCGGGCCGGGCCGCGTGCGCGGGCGGCGGCTGCGCTCGGCCTGAACCGCCGCGCCAGGGCGGTCAGGGTCCCGCGCTCGCGTTCGCCGGCATCGCGAGGAACGTGACCTTTTCGGTGGATCCGCCGGCGAAGACCAGCGTGAGCGGAACCCGGTCTCCCGGCTTCACCGGGCGGACCGCGTCCATCAGCATCAAGTGGTAGCCGCCGGGTGAGAGCGCGGCCCGGGCGTGCGCCGGGATCGTGAGATGCGAGACGCGTTTCATTTCCGACATCCCGCCGCTCAGCAAGCTCTCGTGCAGCATGATCCGCCGATAAGTCCCGCTGCGCGCGCCGACCAGCGCCATGGACTCGTCGCCGCGATTCTCGAGGCGTGCATACCCCGCCGCCGGCAGGTCCCCTGGGAGTACGCGAATCCAGGCGTGGCTGACCAATATCGCGCCCGCCCGCGCGGGCCCCGCCGCCGCGCCGGCCGCTCCCGCCGCCGCGCCGAGCATCGTCCCGCCAAGAAGCACCGCGCCGAGCAGCACGACGACCGGCCGCTTCCCGATCCCTCGCTTCATCCCGATCCCTCCGTTCCGATCAGCGTCCGCAAGTCGTGGGCGATGTCCGCGTCGGTATCCGCGGGGGATGCGATCAGCCGAGCGCGCCCCCGCGTGTCGAACACGTAGATCGCCGAGCTGTGCGTGACCTCGTAGCCGCCGCCCGGCAGATCCGGGCCGCGCTTGAACGCGACGCGATAGCGCTTCGCGAGCGACTCGATCTCGGTCATGTCGCCGGTCAGGCCGACGGCGCGCGGATCGAAGGCCGCGGCGTACTGCTGCACGACCGGTGGCGTGTCGCGGGCGGGATCGACGCTGATGAACCGGATCCGTACGCGCGTCGCGAGCGGGCCGAGATCGACCATGACCTGGTGCAGGTGGGTCATCGTCAATGGACACGCGTCGGGGCAGTGGGTATAGCCGAAATACAGCAGCACGTTCTCGCCACGGAATTGCTGCGCGGTGACCGTCCGACCGGCGCCGTCGAGGAGCCGGAATCGAAGATCCGGCAGGTGTCCGCGCACGTCGGTGAGCCGCCACGCCCGCGGTGCGCCCGAGTGGCAGCCGGCGAGAATCGCGACGCAGAGCGCGATCACGAGCCCTTGAACGATCGTCGCGCGGCGTGGGCGTGCGCGACGTGGCGGAACGGTCATCACGGCCACCGAAGAATACGCTCCTCGAGCGGGGATTGGTAACGCGGCTCGCCCGCCGGCCGCGACGCGCCGCCGTGATGCAGGTCTGGTCGCGGAATCCGCGATGATGTTTATAATCACCCCATGAACGCTCGCAAGACTCCGCTCGATCGCATCCCGGCGCGCGCCGGCGTCTTCCCGTTGCTCGCGGCCATCGTGTTCCCGGCCCTGGGATTCGCGGCTGGCACCGGTTCCGCCCATGCGGTGACGGCCGCCACCGTCATCTCGCGACCGCTGCTCGCGAGGCTGACGAGATCGACGGGTACGCCCCCGAACGGTGCGGCCTCGACCCTCGGCTTCGAGCCTGCGCCGAGCCAGAATGCCGCGACCGCGGCGCTGATGGCCGATCGCATCGTGGTCCACAAGGCGGCGCACATGCTCTACCTCTATCACGGCAACGAGGTCATCGGTGCCTACCACGTCGAATTCGGCTTGGACCCGCGTGGAGCCAAGGAGCGCGAGGACGACTTCCGCACGCCGGAAGGGCGCTATTTCCTCGAAGGACGCAATCCGCACAGCGCATACTTCCTGTCGATCGAGGTCTCCTATCCGAACCGGCGCGACGAGGCGCGCGCCGAGCGCCACCATTGGGAGCCCGGCGGCGACATCATGATCCACGGCACGCCGAACGATCCGCGCTATCCGGCGGCCTATTACGAGACGCAGAATTGGACCAACGGCTGCATCGCGCTGTCGGACTCGGACATGGTCGACGTGTGGATGAAGACCCGGAACGGCATCCCGATCGACATCGATCCGTAACCGGCCGGCGACCCGCGTGGAGACCGAGATACTCTCGTCGGACGTCGTCGACGCGCGGGTCGCGCCGAAGGGGAGCCTCGAGCACCTCTCGCAGCAGGAGATCGAAACCCTGCTCGACGCGGGGCAGGGGGGCCTGTATCCCCTGTTCCGCAAATGCGCGCTCGCGGTACTGAACTCGGGTGGTGCGATCGACGATACGCGGCTGATCTTCGAGAAGTATCGGGACTTCGAGATCCGCATCGTGCGGCGCGCCTGGGGGATCAAGCTCGAGATCCGCAACGCGCCGGCCGCGGCCTTCGTCGACGGCGTGATGATCCGCGGCATCAAGGAACACCTGTTCGCGGTGCTGCGCGACGTCGTGTTCATCTCGAACGAGATCCTGCGCGGCGGCCGGTTCGACACGTCAGACTCGACCGGGATCACCAACGCCGTGTTCCAGATCCTCCGCAACGCGCGCGTGCTCGACCTGCAGGTCAAGCCGAACCTGGTCGTCTGCTGGGGCGGGCACTCGATTCAGCGCGAGGAGTACGATTACACGAAGCGGGTCGGCTATGAACTCGGCCTGCGCGGTCTCGACGTGTGCACCGGCTGCGGACCCGGCGCGATGAAGGGCCCGATGAAGGGCGCGACGATCGGTCATTCGAAACAACGGATCGCGAACGGGCGCTACATCGGGTTGACCGAGCCCGGGATAATCGCCGCGGAGCCGCCGAACCCGATCGTGAGCCAGCTGGTGATCATGCCGGACATCGAGAAGCGGCTCGAGGCGTTCGTGCGCCTGGGGCACGGCATCGTGGTGTTTCCTGGAGGGGCCGGCACCGCCGAGGAGATCCTGTATCTGCTCGGCATCCTGCTCGATCCGGCAAACCGCGATCAACCCTTCCCGCTGCTGTTGACCGGGCCGGCGACCAGCGCCGGTTACTTCGAGCAGATCCACCGGTTCATCGGCGCGACCCTCGGCGCCGAAGCCCAGGCGCGCTACCGGATCGTCCTCGACGACCCGGCGGCAGTGGCCCGGGAGATGGTCCAGGGCCTTGCACAGGTGCGGGCGCACCGCCGGGCGGTCAGCGACTCATTCGGCTTCAACTGGCTGCTGAAGATCCCATACGAGTACCAACAGCCCTTCGAGGTCACGCACGAGTCGATGGGTGCATTGCGATTGGCGCGCGATCGACCGGTACACCAACGGGCCGCGGATCTGCGGCGGGCGTTTTCCGGGATCGTCGCCGGCAACGTCAAGGATTACGGCATCGCGGCGATCGAACGTCACGGGCCGTTCGAACTGCACGGCGAATCCGGGATCATGGCGCCGCTCGACGAGTTGCTGCGCGCGTTCGTCGCCGAGCGCCGGATGAAACTCGCAGGCGCCGAGTACCGGCCCTGCTACCGCCTCGTCGCCTGAGGCGGCAACGCGGTCGGGGTCGCCGTGCTCGCCTGCGGTCGCGCGCCGTGATTTAACTTACCGCGCCGGCGTCTGAGAGGCAGCTCTCAGCTCACGCACGCCACGCTCGCCGGTCCGGCACCGCTGTGACACAGTTCCTGCGAAACGCGACACCCGCACCTAATCTCGGGTTCCGCGGAGCGAGCGCAAGACCTGAGCATGAGCAACGGCAAATTCAAATCCCCCTACCGTGGCCCGGATCGCCGTGTCCGGATCGACTCCCCGGCGCCGATCGCACCGGCCGATCCGATCGGGAACGCGATGCGCCGCGGCGCGAAGATCGGCGGGCGTCATGCCGCGATCACCAACGACCTGTACAGCTGGCACAGCTACAAGAACTGGACCGAGAAGGTCCGCGGCAGCTGGGACGTCAAGAAGTAGCGCGCCGCCCCTGACGGTCGACGCGGCGGGGCATGCGCTGCGCGGCTTGTGAAACGACTCACACCGGTGCCCGGGACCCGTGCCCTACACTCGCTTCCGATGGAATGCGTACTCCAGTTCCTCGACGAAATCGACGATGCGATCGCGATCGCGCGGCTCTGGGCGCTCGGCGCGCGCGGATCGATGCCTCGCTGGACCCAGCTCGCGCTACACTGGCGACGACCCGGACGACCAGGATATTTCGATGCGCCGATGGACTTGGACTTGGGCGTGGCTCGCGTGCACGCTGATCACGGGCTGTCACGCTAAACCCCCCGCATTGGCCGGTTCCGCCGCGACCGCGCCGCGCACGCTTCAGATCACCGATCTTCGGGTCGGCGTCGGCGCCCCGATCCACGCCGGTCAAACGGCGGTCGTCGACTACACCGGCTGGCTCTACGATCCGACGGCCCCGCGGGACGAAGGCAAGGAATTCGACAGTTCCTTGTCGCGAGCGCCGCTGCGCTTCGTGCTGGGTGCGGGGCGGGTGATCAAGGGTTGGGACCAGGGGGTCGTCGGGATGCGGACCGGCGGACGCCGGCGTCTCGTGATTCCGCCGGCGCTCGCCTATGGTGCCCGCGGCGCCGGAGGGGTGATTCCACCGAACGCGACTCTCGTCTTCGACGTCGAGCTGGTCGCGATTCGATGAGCTTGCCGCCGCTCGGCAGCCAACCGGTCGAGATTCCGGGGCCCGCGGGCCGCTTGCAAGCCGTGGTCGCAGTACCGCCATCACACGACGATCGCTACAAT
>JAKBCG010000250.1 GCA_021808035.1 Pseudomonadota bacterium | reverse complement strand
CTCGTGTTCTACAACGCGTCCGCGGACGATCTCTCGGGACCGTTCGTGCCGCCGGGGGTCAACCTCAAGGTGCAGGACGTGCAGACGCTCTATGCCGCGTACATCCGCCGGCTGTCGCCGCATTTCGTGATGGAGCTCGCGTTCGGATGGCCGCCGCTCACGAAGACGCAGGGCAAGGGGCCGGCGACCCTGGGTTCGGTCCCGTACAACGGCGTCGTGATCTCGACCGCGCGATGGGTGTCGCCGACGCTGCTGCTGAACTATGAATTCGGCGACCCGAACGCGCGGCTGCGCCCGTACATCGGCCTCGGCGTGAACTACACCACCTTCATCGACCGGCAGTCGACCGCGGCGGGCAATGCCGCGAGCGGCGGACCGACGCGGCTGTCGCTCAGCGCCTCGGTCGGACCGGCGGCGACGCTCGGCATGGCCTATCGGATCGCGCCGCACTGGCATGCGTATGCGTCGTTCGCCTACGCGCAGATCGAGTCCGACCTGACCGCCAACACCGCGGGCGAGATCCGCAGGACCCACGTGAATTTCCGGCCGAGCTCGATCATCCTGTCGGTGGGATATTCTTTCTGATGACGCGGACGGCTTGAGCGCCGACTCCGGCCGCGACGTCTGCGCGGTCCTCGTCAGCTTCCATCCGGACGCGGCGCTGCCGCGGCGGGTGGCCGCGGTCGCCGCGCAGACTGGCGGCGCGGTGCTCGTCGATAACGGCTCCGACGCGGGCACGCTCGAGATGCTGCGCGAACTCGCCGCGGCGGATCGCAGGATCGAGGTGATCGAGAATCGCGCGAACCTCGGCGTCGCTCGTGCATTGAACCTCGGCGCGGCGCGCGCCGCCGAGCGCGGCTTCACCTGGCTGCTGCTGCTCGACCAGGACAGCGAGGTCGAGCCCGATCTCGTCGAGGCACTGTTCACGGCGCGCGCGGCGTTCCCGGATCCAGAACGCCTCGCGCTCATCGGCGCGGGCTTCGAGGAGCCCGCTCGCCGGCGCCCCGACCATGCCGCCCCCGCGAGCGCGGCGGGCGCGGACGCCGCCGAGGACCCGCCCGGCGGAACCCTCGGGCTGCCGCCGTGGCAGGAAGTGGAGACCGCGATCACCTCCGGCTCGCTGCTGTCGGTCGCGACCTACCGACGGATCGGTGCGTTCCGCGACGAGCTCTTCATCGATTACGTCGACGTCGACTACTGCCGGCGCGCGCGCGCGGCCGGATACGCGATCGCGATCACCCGTCGACCACTGATGGCGCATGCGATCGGCGCGCCCACCGCGCATCGGTGGCTCTGGCTCGAGAAATGGACACGCAACCACTCGGTCGACCGCCAGTACTACATCGCGCGAAACGACACGGTGATGCTGCGCGAAGGCGGGCGGTATCCGTATGGCGCCTGGGCGCTGAAAAGCCTCGCTCGCCGGCTGCGTTCGGCGAAGCGCGTCCTGCTCTACGAGGACGCGAAGGCCCGCAAGCTCGCGGCACTCGGCCACGGATGGTGGGACGGCCTGCGCGGCCACCTTGGGCCCCGCGGGACGCGCGCCGCACCGCAATAGCCGGACCCGCCTCACGCGAATTCTGTGACCGAGCGAACGGCGCGGCACGGCGCCCACCCGCAGAATTGATCCACAAGGCACGGACCCGGCACGCGACCGATGTCCGACGGTCGCCCGGAAGGAATCGGTCCATCACATGGGAAACCTGGCCACGGAATCGCTGCTCACGGCACTCGCCGGCGAACTCGACTGCAGCCACGTGGCCGTGAACGCGGCCGGAATCGTGGAACGCATCCACGCGCGACACCCGAGCGAGGCGACCGGCACACTGGTCGCGATCACCCGCGATGTGCTCGGTCCGCTCCTGCGCGACGGCGCGGGCGCGCGGGTGCTGAACCGGATCCGGCTGCAGCCCGACGCGCCGGTATTGGGCTTCCGGATCGCGGTCGCACCGCTCGACCGGACCGACCCCGGCGCCGGCGTCGTCGCCGCGTTCCGCCTGCTCGAGCAGACCCCGTTCACGAACGAGGAACTGGTCCGCCTGACCGAGGCGGTGCCACGGATCGCGCGCATGGTCGCGGCCTGGGTCGAACCCGAAACCGGACTGCTGCGCTGGAGCGCGTTCGAAGAAGAGATCGCGCGACGCACTGGGTCGCGACTTTCGTGCCTGGTCTACGGGAATCTCGACCAGTTGCATCTCATTAATGAGATGGTCGGATTCGAGACCGGCGACCGGGTGATCCGCGACGCCGGCCGCGCCTGGCGATCACAGCTGCGGTCGCTCGACGCCCTCGGGACGCACCTGTCCGGCGATCGCTTCATCGCGATCCTGTTCGGTCAGACCTTGAACCACGCGCGCACCTGGGCCGAACGGATGCGCGAGGCGATCCACGAAATCCGGGTCGATGGACGCCAGCGGGGGGTCAGCGCGAGCTTCGGCGTCGTCGCGATACCGCCGGATCAGGGGTATCAACACGCGCTGGCCGCCGCGGAGACCGCCTGCCGGGTCGCGAAGGAGCGCGGCCGGGATCGCGTGGAGATCTACGAGGACGGCGACGCCACGATCATCCGCCGCCACGTCGCGGTGCGCGAGTCCGATAGCCTCGCCGAGACCCTGGACGGCGATCGTCTGGTGCTCTATGCGCAGCCGATCCTGCCGCTCGCGGCCGGCGCCACACCGCATCACTACGAGATCCTCGCGCGCGTGCAGTGTGCCGATGGCGACACCGTCTCGCTCGGCAGCTTTCTCGAGGCCGCCGAGCGCTATCAGCTGCTCGAGCGCCTGGACCGCTGGGTCGTCTCGCGCGCGGTCGCAATGCTCGCACCGTTCGCCGCGCCGCTCGGCACGCTCGGTGCGAACTTCGCACTCAACCTGACCGGGCAATCGCTGAGTCAACCGGAGTTCGCGGACTTCGTGCGCACCGAGATCAAGGGCCACGCCCTGCCCCGCGGACTCCTGGACTTCGAGTTCACCGAGATCGCGGCCGCGCACAACCTGAATGCGACGCGCCGCTTCATCGCGCGCATGGCGGAGATCGGCTCGCGGGTCGCGCTCGACGACTTCGGCACCGGCGTGTCCTCGCTCGTGCACCTGAAGGATCTCGACGTCTTCCGGATCAAGATCGACGGCAAGTTCGTCCGCGACGTACTGCAGAGCAGCCGATCGCGGGCGCTGATCCGCGCGATCGTGCAGATCGCCGGGGAGCTCGGCCTGGAAACGGTCGCCGAATTCGTCGAGGACGCGGCGATCGCCGAGCAGGTCCGCGGGCTCGGCGTGCATTACGCCCAGGGCTACTTCTACGGCCACGCGCGGCTGCTCGACGACACGATCGAGCAGCTGCTCGGCGAGGCGCCCGCGCGGGCCGTCGCAGGCACCGGCTAGGCCGCCGCAGGCGCCCGCGGCGCCTTTTCGGTAAGATGCCCGTTCCGAAACACGGCCCTTCGGGAGAGCATCGATGAAGCGAATCCTCGTGAGCGGCATCGCACTGTGCGCGGCCTTGGTCGCCGGGGTTGGTCACGCCGCCGGCGGGACCCTGCGGATCCTCACCTGGGCGGACTACGCGCCGCGCAGCGTCGTCCAGGAGTTCGAGCGCCAGACCGGCATTCATGTCGAGGTCACGGTGTCGAACAACGAGGAAATGATCTCGAAGCTGCGTGCGACCGGCGGTGGCGGCTACGACCTCGTGCAGCCGTCCCAGGATCGGATTCTCGGTCCGCAGGAGGAGTTCGGGATCTACAAGCCGCTCGACCTCAGCAAGGTGAACCTGAACGAGTTCCGGCCCTCGCTGCTCGCGGTGACCCGCCGGACCACGACGATCGACGGCAAGGTCTACGGTCTGCCGTACCTGTTCGGCACCGACGGGCTGGTCGTGAACACCAAGGTCGCGCCGCAGGTGAAGGACTATCCCGACCTTTGCCAGCCGGCGCTCAAAGGGCGGACCGCGGTGCGGCTGAAACGGCCGACCTTGATCGCGTGGGCGTTCGCGATGGGCCAGGATCCGTTCGCGCTCTACGGAAACCCCGTCGCGTACAAGGCGCTGATGGACCGCGTCGGCGCGGCCCTGATCGCGTGCAAGCCGAACTTCCGCTTCTTCTACGACAACAAGGATCAGCTGCTGAA
>JAKBCG010000249.1 GCA_021808035.1 Pseudomonadota bacterium | reverse complement strand
GCAGGCGTTCGGGAATTCGGTCGCTTTCTGGAAGTCCTTGACCGTGATCATCCCTTTGAGCTCGTGGTCGTCGTCGACGACGAGCACCTTCTCGATCCGGTGCTTGTGCAGGAGCGACAGCACTTCGTCCTTCGGCGCGTTCTCGCGCACCGTGATCAGGCGCGCCTGCGGCGTCATCACCGAGGACACCGGCGCGTCGAGCTGCGTCTCGAACCGCAGATCGCGGTGGGTCACGATCCCGACGACCTTCCCGCCGCGCACGACCGGTACGCCGGAGATGTTCTTCGAGCGGGTCAGCGCGAGCACCTCGCGGATCGTCATGTCCGGAGCGACGCTGATCGGGTCGCTGATCACGCCGCTCTCGAATTTCTTCACGCGACTGACCTGGCGGGCCTGCTGCTCGATCGACATGTTCTTGTGGACGATGCCGATCCCGCCCTCCTGGGCGATCGTGATCGCCAGCCGGGATTCGGTCACGGTGTCCATTGCCGCCGACACGATCGGCAGATTCAGGCGGATCTGCCGCGTGAGCTGGCTCGACAGGGATACCTCGCGCGGCAGCACCTCGGAGTACGCCGGAACGAGCAACACGTCGTCGAAAGTGAGTGCCTCTTCGAGTATGCGCATAGGAACCGCGACCGCCCGGAACCGCTTGAGAGGCGCGGCATTCTACCCCAGCGGCCAAGGGGCGGTAAACCGCCGTATCATGCCAGGATGAACGAGGCCGCCCGAGAACCGCCCGGCGCCCGCCGCGAGCGCGACGTGTATACCGTGTCCCGGCTGAACCGCGAGGCCCGCGCGCTGCTCGAGCGGGGCTTCGGACTGATCTGGCTGGAAGGCGAGATCTCGAATTTCGCCCGCCCGAGCTCTGGGCACTGGTATTTCTCGCTGAAGGACGCCGCGGCGCAGGTCCGGTGCGCGATGTTCCGGCAGCGCAATTCGCTGCTGCGCTTCGTGCCGCGCGACGGGCAGCGGGTGCTGGTGCGCGCGCGCGTCGGGCTCTACGAGCCGCGCGGCGAATACCAGCTGCTCGTCGACCACGTCGAAGACGCCGGGGTCGGCGCCTTGAAGCTCGAGTTCGAGCAGCTCGCGGCCCGCCTGGCCGCGGAAGGCTTGTTCGACGCCGCGCGCAAGCGCCCGCTGCCGCGCCTGCCGCGGCGGATCGGCGTGATCACCTCGCCGACCGGCGCCGCGATCCGCGACATCCTGCACGTGCTCGCGCGCCGGTTTCCGGCGGCCGCGGTGCTCGTGTACCCGGTGCCGGTCCAGGGCGCGCAGGCCGCCACGGAGATTCGCGAAGCGCTCGTGCTTGCGGCGCGGCGCGCCGAATGCGACGTGCTGATCCTCGCGCGCGGCGGCGGCTCCCTCGAGGACCTCTGGGCGTTCAACGACGAAGCCCTCGCGCGCGCGATCGTCGCCTCGCCGATCCCGGTCGTCAGCGGCGTCGGCCACGAGGTCGATTTTACGATCGCCGATTTCGCGGCCGACGTCCGGGCGCCGACGCCCTCGGCCGCTGCGGAGCTCGTCGTACCGGACGGCGAGGAGTGGGCGCGGCGCTTCGCGGGATCCGAGGCGCGGCTCGCGCACGGCGTGCGCCGCCGGCTGCGCGATGCGCGCGAACGGCTCGGCTGGCTCGCGGGGCGGGCGGCCCAGGCCGGTCCGTCGGCCCGCCTCGCGAACGAAATGCAACGGCTCGACGAGCTGGAACAGCGGTTGCGGCGAAGCCTGCGGCAGCGCTTCGCGGATTGGCGGTCCGAACTCGCCGAGCGCCGCAGCCAGCTGTGGCGGGAGAACCCCGCGGTACGGCTGCGGGAAGCCGGCGCGCGCTTGTCGGACCTGCGCGCGCGGCTGCGCGCGGCGAGCCTCGGCAGGCTGCGCACGTCCCGCGAACGGCTGCTGCCGCTCGTTCGAACCCTGCACGCGGTGAGTCCGCTCGCGACGCTCGACCGGGGCTACGCGATCGTGTCGACCGGTACCGGACGCATCGTCCGCGACCCCGCGGACGCGCCGCCCGGGACCCCGATCGAAGCGCGCCTCGCGCGGGGTCGGATCCGCGCGACGGTCGACGAGCCGTCCGGCTGATCAGACGGCGCTTCGGCCTGCGCGCGGACCGGATCCGGTTCGCCCTCGCTCAGTCCTTTCTCGGCGGTGGCGCGGACTTCGCCGCCGGCGCCGCCTTGCCGTTTTCCGGCACCGCCTCGACTCGTCGCGGCCCGGGCTTCGCGGTAGGGGCCGTGGTGACCACCAGCGAGGTCACCGGACAGCGCTGGTGCCGGACCAGGATCGAACTGAAGCGGTCGAAACTGCCGTCCGGATTCGTCGTGAAGCCGATCCGCTCGGCGAACGGCAGATCGAAGCAGGTGCCCATCAGGGAGGCTTTGTACCAGGTGCCTCCTTCGCTCTGGATCAGCAACTCGTGATCGTTGACGACCCGCCAATCATAGATGCCGTGATGATCGGCGAACGGAATTCGAGCCTGGGGCTCGGCCTTGGCCGGCGTCGCCGGCGCTGGCGCCGCCGAGGCGGGCATGGCAAGTGCCGCGGCGGCGCAAACACCCGCGATCAGGACTGCGGGCCAGATCTCTTTGCTGTTCATCGCGTGCCTCCATCGCTTCACGCTCACACGCGATTGGACGCCGCCCGGCGTCGATCGTTCCCCGTACCCCGCGCTCAGCGCAAGGTGAGCTGCAACCTCACCTGCTGATCGTGTACGGCGACCTTGTGGTTGGCGACGAGGAACACTCGCGCCGGATCGACACCCGTCCCGTCGAGCAGCGCCTTCTCGATCGCGAGCGCACGCCGCTCGGCGAGGACGTGCAGATCCTCCGGCCCGATCCGGATCCGGCCGCGCAACTGAGTCTCCAGGTACGCGAGCTTCGCCGCATCGGTCTGCGCCGGCACCGCGCCGGCCGGGAACACCGGCGCGGCGTGGAACTGCGCGCGATACATCGCGGTCAGCACCGTGACCTGTGACTTCACGCCCAGCGCGGCGAAGGTCGCCCCGGCGGTCGGTCCCCGCTTCGCGAGCGCGCGCGCAAGCGTCGCCTTCTTCGCCGGCCGCGGCGCGGCCGGGAACGTGCGGCCGAGCATCTGCTCGGCGACCTCGGAATCGAAGCGCTCGTCGGCGAGCGCAGGCGCGTCGAAGGCCGGCAGCGAGGCGATCGGCACGTCGACCTTCAGGAGCGGTCGCGACTGCAATGCGCGCGCGACGGTGCGCAGGCGGTCGCGGTCGCTCGCATCGAGTGTCGCATCGCCGGGCCGGAAATCGACGTACTGGATCTGCGGACCTGCGCCGAACAGCGCGCCGAGCAGTTTGAACGGCGCGGTGACGGCCTTTTCGATCAAGTTGACCACGACTTTCCAGATCAGCGGTGCGAGGCGGAATTCGGGGTCGTTGAGTGAACCGGTGACCGGGATGTTCAGGTCGATCACGCCATGACGGTCCTTGAGCAGCGCGACCGCGAGCTTCACCGGCAGCGTCGTCGCGTCCTTGCTGTGCGTCTTCGCGCCGAATTCCAACTGATCGATGACCACGTGATGGGTCGCGTCGAGCTTGCCGCCCTCGACCCGATAGTGCAGCTCGGTGGTCAGCTTGCCCTTGCGGATGTCGTAGCCCGCGAACTTGCCGGAGTACGGATTGAAGATCGTCAGGTCCATGTTGCGGAACGTCATCGCCAGATTCGTGTACGTCGCAGGCCCGAACAGATTCAGCGCGCCGTCGATCGTCACCGGCGCGTACGGGCCGACCTCGCCCTTCAGATCGACTTTCGCTCGCGCCCCCGGTGCGGAATCGAGACCGAGGATTGCACCGTGCAGATCGCTGATGCCCGACGAAAAGTGCGGCGTGATCGACAAGTCCGAGAAATCCGCCTCGCCGCGCTCGATGTCGACCCGTCCAACCGTGACCCGGACGGGCGCCGCGGTACCCGCGGCCGGGACCGGAGCGGCAGGCGCCGCGTGCTCGACGTTCGGCCCGACCGGCTTCGGTCCCGGCGCGCCCACCGCGGGACCGGGTGCGGTCAGGATCCGCTTCACGTTGAGGTTGCCGTCGGGCTCGATGATCACGCGCGCGTAGGGTCGCACCGCGACGATGCGCGCGATCGCGAGCCGCGCCGGGTGCAGCGAGAAGCGCATCCC
>JAKBCG010000248.1 GCA_021808035.1 Pseudomonadota bacterium | reverse complement strand
CGCACATCTGGCAATCGAACAGGAATCCCTTGACGTTCCGCTCGACGAACGCGACCGGGCGCTCGAGGCGTTCGTAGCCGATCCACTCGAACACGCGGTCGAAACGCACGAGCACCGCCTCGAAATAGCGATAGAACGAGTTGAGCCCGCGCGCATGTCGCACGGACCATTGCCGCACCGAGTACATCAGGACGCTCCGGTGCCGGACTCGGTCGAGCCTTCGGGGGGCGGCGGCCCCGGATCGAGGCCCTTCGCGCGGATCAGCCGCTCGAGATCCGCGTCGCTGTACCGTGCTTCGATCGACGCCGCCTCGGTGGCGGCCTCGGCCTGCAGGTCGTCACCGCAAGGCCGCGGGGCGCTGCGCTTCCAATCGGCGAGATACGCGTCGGAACTGCCCTTCCCGGCGCGCATCGCGGCGCGGTCGACGGCCTCTTGGAAGCGCGACGACAACTGCACCTTCGCCGATTGACGGCCGCGCTTCGCGATCACCTGCGCCGGGATGTCGCGCCAGGTGATGATCGTCAACTCGCCCATTCGCCCACCCGTTGCTCGCCATTGCGCGTCGAGGCGTCGCTGCGTTCGACGGCCGCGACGAGGCTCGTCGCGAGCGTCCCGTAACCGGTGAACCGGTACTCGAACGCGAGCCCCATCCGCCCGGCGATCGCGCGCGCCTCACGCTCGGCGTTCTCGGCCGGCCGCTGCGCGAGGTAGACGAGACGCCGGTAATTGCCGAAATAGACCGGGAACAATTCCGGATGACGGTCGAGGCCCAGACCGCGGATCACCAGTCGCTCGAAGTGCCGCAGCAGGAAATCGGTGAGGTAGAACGAGCCCGGCTCGTCGTCGGCGAGCGCGGCGAACGCACGCCCGGTCGCGTAGAACTCGTAGCAATGCGCCCCCGGAATCCGCTCGACGCCCTCGCCGGCCAGCACCTCGTCGAGCCGCCCGCCGGTCCCGCAATCGCCGTAGGCGACGAAAATCGACCGGTACCGCGGCCGGGATTCGCGAATCAGGTCGCGAACCGCCGCCGGGATGCGCTCGGGCCGATTGTGCAGCTCCGGCGGCAGGCAACGCACGTCGAGCGCGCTCCAGCCGTTCGCCGCGCGCAAGGCCGCCACCTCGTGCGCGAGCGCACCGCAGGCGATGATCAGCGTGCCCTGCCCGTCGAACGCCATCGAGCCCCCCGCGCGCTCAGTGCGCCGCGGCCCGGCCGCTGCGGCGCTTCGCGATCAGCGCCTTCGCGGTTTCCACCGCGATCGCCGCGTCGCGGCAATAGGCGTCCGCACCGACCGCCTTGCCGAACTCCTCGTTCAGCGGCGCGCCGCCGACGAGCACGATGAAGTCCTCGCGGATGCCCCGCTCCTTCAAGGTATCGATCACGACCTTCATGTAGGGCATCGTCGTGGTCAGCAGCGCCGACATCCCGAGGATGTCCGGCTTGTGCTTTTCCAGCGCATCCAGGTATTTCTCCACCGGATTGTTGATCCCGAGGTCGATGACCTCGAAGCCCGCGCCCTCGAGCATCATCGAGACGAGGTTCTTGCCGATGTCGTGGATGTCGCCTTTGACCGTGCCGATCACGACCTTGCCGATCGGTTCGACGCCGGTCTCGGCGAGCAACGGTCGCAGGATCTCCATCCCGCCCTTCATCGCATTCGCGGCGAGCAGCACCTCGGGAACGAACAGGATGCCGTCCCGGAAATCGATCCCGACGATGCGCATGCCCTCGACCAGCGCATCGTTCAACACCTTCTCCGCCGCCCATCCGCGCTGAAGGAAGATCCGCGTCGCTTCCTCCACTTCCGCCTTCAGGCCGTTGTAGAGGTCGTCGTGCACCTGCTCGATCAATTCTTCGTCGTTCAGCGACGCCAGATCGAAATCACCTTCAGTCTGCTCGGCCATCGCGGTCTCCAGCTGTCTTTTTCAAGGGTCTCGCGCGCTCGTTCCGCGCCCTGGACGTCAGCATCGCATACTAAGGGCCGCTCGGAGGCGACACTTAACTCATCGCGACGGTCTCGGATCCAGATGCGACAGCCCCCGACCCATGGCGAGGCCGTCACGCCCGGGCATTGTCGCATTACGACAACGCTGTGGGAATCGACGGCGTTGGCCTCATCCGAAGGCGCATGTCATTATAGCTGGTTAAGACCCTTCACGGGCCGCCCATCCGGGCAGCCTGCCCCGCCGCTGTGGAGTGATGCCAGTTGAACGCGCGACCGAATGTCTTGATCCTGATGGCCGACCAATTGACCGCGGGCGCACTGCGCGCCTATGGGAATCCGACGAGCCGCACCCCCCGAATCGACGCGCTCGCCGCGAGCGGGGTCGTGTTCGACTCGTTCTATTGCAACAGCCCTCTGTGCGCGCCGTCGCGGTTCTCGTGGATGGCGGGACGCCTGCCGTCGTTGATCGGCGCCTTCGACAACGCCGCCGAGCTGCCTGCGGCGGTGCCGACGTTCGCGCATTACCTGCGGGATGCAGGCTATCAAACGGTGCTGTCCGGCAAGATGCATTTCTGCGGACCGGATCAGTTGCACGGCTTCGAGGAACGGCTCACGACCGACATCTACCCGGCCGATTTCGGCTGGACGCCGGACTGGACGCGGTTCTCCGAACGGCCGAGCTGGTATCACACGATGGATTCGGTCACGCAGGCCGGGCCCTGCGTCCGCACCAATCAAATCGACTTCGACGACGAAGTGGTGTTCAACGCACGGCAAAAGCTCTTCGACATCGCCCGATCCAAGGACCACCGGCCGTTCTGCATGGTCGTCTCGATGACGCATCCGCATGATCCCTACGTGGTCCCCGAGGCGTACTGGAACCGCTACGACGGCGTCGAGATCGACATGCCCCGCGTGCGGACCGCACCGGAACCGCTCGACCCGCATTCGCGCCGGCTGCGCCACGTGATCGGGCTCGACCTGCAGAGCGTGACCGAGGAGCAGGTCCGGGCGGCGCGGCGCGCCTATTACGGCGCCGTGTCCTACGTCGACGACCAGGTCGGCGCGCTGCTCGACGCCCTCGCGGACGCGCGCCTCGCCGAGGACACCATCGTCCTGCTGCTCGCCGATCATGGCGACATGCTCGGCGAGCGGGGCCTGTGGTACAAGATGACCTTCTTCGAGCCGGCGTGCCGCATTCCGCTGATCGTGCATGCGCCGCGTCGGTTCTCACCGCGGCGCGTCATGCAGTCCGCCTCCCTGGTCGACATCCTGCCGACGCTTTGCGAGCTCGGCGGCGTCGCCGCTGATCGCCATGCGACACCGTTGTGCGGCCGAAGCCTGCTGCCGGCGCTCACCGGCGCCGGCGCCGGTCCGGACGAGGTCATTGGCGAGTTCCTCGGCGAGGGCGCGATCGCCCCGCTGGTGATGATCCGGCGCGGCCACTGGAAATTCGTGCATTCGCCGGTCGACCCCGACCAGCTCTACGACCTTGGCACCGACCCGATGGAGCTGCGCAATCTCGCGGCGGATCCGGCGCATGCCGGGACCGTGCGCGCGTTCCGCTCCGAGCTCTTGGAACGTTGGAACCTCGCGCAGTTGCACGCGGAGGTACTCGCGAGCCAGCGACGTCGTCACCTGGTCGACGCTGCGCTCCGCAAGGGTCGCTACCGGCCCTGGGATCACCAGCCGGTTCGCGACGCATCGAAGCTCTACATACGCAACGACCAGGAATTGAACGACCTGGAAGCGATGGCCCGGTTCCCGAGGATCGGCGGCTGAGGCACCGGCCGATGCGTTCGGAGTCATCGTTCGACGACACCAAGCTCGTGGGCGGGGATCCCCGGCTGCGCGGCGCGGAACTCACGGTGGTGGTACCGACCTACAACGAATGCCAGAACGTCGCCGCGCTCGTCGACCGGTTGCGTTCGGCGCTGGACGGCATCGCCTGGGAAGTGATCTTCGTCGACGACGCGTCCCCGGATGGAACCGCCGAATGCGTCCGCGAGCTCGCGCTGGCGGATCGCCGGGTCCGCGTGCTGCAGCGGTTCGGCCGGCGGGGATTGTCCTCTGCATGCATCGAAGGGATGCTCGCGAGCGCGGCGCCGTTCCTCGCGGTGATCGACGCCGATCTGCAGCACGACGAGCGCCTGCTGCCTTCGATGCTCGCGACCTTGCGCCGCGGCAGCGCGGAAGTCGT
>JAKBCG010000247.1 GCA_021808035.1 Pseudomonadota bacterium | reverse complement strand
AGGGCGAAAATATCCCGGTGCGACCTGGATTGCAATTCCGCGCGTACGGAAAGCGTCACCCGGCGCAGGCGGGCGCCGGGGAAACGCTCAGGTCCTCGAGCAGCGTCGGGAGGCTCGTCGGCATGCCGACGATCATCCGCACCGAGGCCTTGCGCCGGCTGCAGTATACCAGCGCCGGCGTGCCATCGATCCCCGCTTTCGCGATCAGTGCATTGTTGGACGCGACGGCGGCGACCGCGGCCGGCACGAGAGGCGCCTTCGTGATCGGGTAACCGCCTTCCTCGCGCGCCACGTCGAATCCCCGCTGGTCCTCGGCCAGTGCCGCCAACGGCTCTGGCGCGGAGAGGATCGCGGCCGCGCGCCGGGCACTGTCGCTCTTGACCACCCCGACGATCACGAAGCGGACCCGCAGTTCGCCCTTCTGCACGCGCGGCATGATCTCGTCGTAGAGCATGTGGCAATAACTGCAGTTCGGATCGATGAACGCGGTGAGTATCGGCCCCCGGCCCGGCGTCAACAGCCCCCTCGCCGCGGGAAGGCTCGCGCGACGCAGGGATTCGGTCGGACTGAACTCGAGTCCCATCGCGAATTTCGCGGTGGTGTTCAGGTCGTTGCCGGCCGCGTCGATCAGCGTGCCGGCGAGGATCGCGTCGCGATCCGGCGTCACCCAGAGGATCGACGCGGAGTTCGGGTCGCCCTTCGCGCCGACGACCACGCCGTAGAGGCCGTGCGGACCGGCGAAGACGCGGCGCGCCTCGAGGTGACCGGCGCTCGCGCCGGTCACGAGGCGCCGTGCTTGCGACAGCGTGAACACGCCGGGCGCCGTCGGGGCTCGCACGGGGCCGGCCGCCGCGCCGGCGACCGCGAGGACGACCGCGCACCCGATCGCGATCGCGCCAGAACAGATCGCGCGGATCGTGCGTCGGGCAGGGCCCGGCGCGCCGACGTCGATCGGTCCGTGGTTCCTGTTTCGTGCATTCGTCATGCTCTACGCCTCAATATCCATCGGGGGATCCCGGCCGTGCGTCAGCGCAGCGCCACCAGCAGTTCGATGCAGCGGTGCAGGGCCGCGTAGGCCGGCAGCGCGGCGATCGGTGTCGCGAGCGCGCAGCCGATCAGCCAGTATCGCAGGGGCCCTCGTCGCGATGACGGTGCCGCGCTCAACAGCCGACGCACCCGTTCCTCGACCGGATCGGCGGCGACCGCCATTACGTGGGTCGTATCGCAAGACTCCCGCCGCCCGGTCAGGCGCGCGACCTTGATCAGCGCCGACGCAAGCGCGAGGCGGCGGGCGCGATCGGCGCCGGCTGCACGCTCGTCCGCGTCGAATTCGGCGGCCGCCTTCCACCGGCTCACCAGTGCCGCGCCGAACGGTAGCGCGCCGATCAGGTCCGGGCAGCCGTGCAGCAGCGCGAGTTTGAGATTGTCCGCCGCGGCGATGTGCGCGGTCTCGTGCGCGACGACGCACCGGAACTCCTCGGCGCTGCACGACTGCAGCACGCGTCGCGCGGCGAGGATACGCGGGCGCAGGGCCCCGAACACCGCGACGAGCGGCTCGGCGACGTCGACGATCTCGATCCCTGGCCCGGTGGCGCGCCCGCATCGGCCCGCGGTGCAGTTGCGCACGAGCCGTCGGGTCGCCGCCACGGCGCGCCCTGTGCGCGCAATTGCCGCGCCGATCAACATCACCGCGAGCGTGCCGAGGCCGAGCAAGCCCGCGCCGAGCGGTTCGGGTCGGTCGGCGGGTTCATACCAGAGGAAAGCCGGAAGCACGGCGGTCGCGCACAGGAGCGCGGCGCCCGCGATCGGCGCCAGGCGCAGTGCGAGCAGGTCCGACGAGGACCAATGGCGTCGGCGCAGGAACGCGAACCATGCGGCCGCGAGCACCGCATCGAGCGCGAGCACGAAACAGGCATAGCTCGCCAGCAGCACGCTGCCGAGCTTGATCACGTAGGGGATCATTCGGTCTCCCGATCGTCGCGCAACCGGCGCCGCTCCGCCTGGACCAGCGTTGCCAGCTCGTCGAGCATGCGCGAGTCCTGCCGGCCGACCGCATTGACGAAGCACGACAGGATCATCGCGCGCCCACCGCCGGCGGCCAGCAGATCGTCGAACTCGCGTGAGGCGCGTGCGCCGATCCATTGCGCGCGGGAGAACCGCGGGGCGTAGGCGAATGCGCGCCCGTGACGGCACCGCTCTAGAACATTCTTGCGGTGCAGGCGGTCGAGGGTGGTCATCAACGTCGTATAGGCGTGTTCCGGGAACGCGGCGCGGGCCTCGCGCACGGTGGCTGCGGACCCGCGCGTCCACAACCACTCGAGCAGCTCGCCTTCCAGCGGCCCTAGCTGGACGCGCTTCGACTGCGGCGCGGCTTCGGCCGTCGGTGATCTCGGGTGGTTCGGCGGGTCCCGCTGGGTCATCGTGTTCAGTATAACGCCGCTCACCGCGGTGGTGGCGTCATCGCGGTCGCGACGGGTGGGTCGCCGAGGACCGACCGTGCGGAAGGTCGGCGATGCGTGGCAGAATCACCGGGCGCTTCCAGATCAAGGTGACCGGCGATGAATGACGGCGACGCTCGATACGACGCGGTGATCGTCGGGTCCGGTGCCGGCGGGGTTGCGACCGCGCTCGCGCTCGTCGAGCGCGGTCGCCGAGTCGTGCTGCTGGAGCGAGGCCAGCCATTGCCGCGCGACGGCAGCACGCTCGATGTCGGCCGGGTCGTCGAACGGGGCGAGTTCCTCGCCCACGAGCCCTGGCGCGACGGTGACGGACGGTTGTTCGAGCCCGAGGAGCACTACAACCTCGGCGGCAAGACCAAGTGGTACGGTGCGGCGCTGTTTCGGTTCGATCCGGCCGAGTTCGGCGCCGATTCCGGGCATGGGTGCCCGGCGTGGCCGATCTCCCGCGCCGAACTCGAGCCGTTCTACGCACGGGCCGAGGACCTGCTCGGCGTCCGCACGTTCGCGGTGGAGCCGGGTCTCGCGTGGATCCTCGGCAAATTGCGGCGCGCCGCCGGTGAATGGCAAGCCACGCCGATGCCGATGGGGTTGTCGGAGGAGATCACCCGCTATCCCGACGAGGCAACCCATTTCGACGGCTTCGCATCGGTCCGCGGCTTGAAGGGCGAGGCGCAGTCGCGTCTGCTGGCCCGACTGTCGGGCCGGCCGAACTTCGAGCTCGTCACCGGCGTCGAGGTCGCGGCGCTCCTCGGCGCGCCGGCGGATCCGCACCGGCTGATCGGCGTCGAGGCGGCGGATGGGCGGCGATGGCAGGCCGATCATGTGGTGCTCGCGGCGGGCGCGCTGCATTCGCCGCGTCTGCTGGCCCGTTATCTCGACCGCTCGGGTCTCGCGGCAACCCTGCCCGCCGCCGATGCCGTTGGCCGGTACCTGAAGCTGCACATGCTGTCCGCGATGGTGCTGTTCTCCTGGCGGCCGATGCGCGACCTGCTGCGCAAAACGATGCTGCTGACGCATCCCGGGTTCCCGCATTCGACCGGACAGCCGCTCGGCTTCGATGCCGATCTGATCGCGCGATTGATCCCGCGCGCGGTGCCGCGCCCGGTCGCGCGGTTCCTGGCGCGGCGGGCCTACGGGTTCTTCCTGCAGACCGAGGACGGTTCGATCCCGGAGAACCGGGTGTTGGAGCGCCGCGTCGCGGGAGGAGTCGATCGGGTGATGGATTACCGGCCCGAACGCTCGGTCGCGGCGGCCCGCGAGCATCACGGCTTCGTCGGCGCATTGCGCCGCGCATTCTGGCGTGCCGGATTGCCGACCGTGACGCGCCGGATCACGATTTCCGGCACTGCCCATGCCTGCGGTACGCTGGCGGCCGGCAAAGACCCCCGGCGCTCGGTGGTCGATGCCGACGGTCGAGTGCACGGACTGCGTGGCGTGTACGTCGCCGATGGCAGCGTCCTCAGCCGCATCAGTCGCGTGAATCCGGCGCTGACGATTTTCGCCTGGGGGCTGCGGCTCGGGACGTTGCTCGCCGGTGATGCGGGCGCAGGGCCGACGCCAACCCAAGAGGAGTGAGGACGATGCCGGTAGTCAAGGTGCATGACGGCCAGGTCGCGGTGCTGACCTTCGGGGAGCCGCCGGTCAACAGCTTAGGGGTCGCGACGCGACGCGATCTGGCCGCCGCGATCGATGC
>JAKBCG010000246.1 GCA_021808035.1 Pseudomonadota bacterium | reverse complement strand
GGAACCTTCACGATCTCGAGCCTCGGCGGGATCGGCGGCACGTCGTTCACGCCGATCATCAATGCTCCCGAGGTCGCGATCCTCGGTGTATCGCGCGCATCGCATCAGCCATTCTACGAGTACGGCTCGTTCTGGCCGCGCCTGATGTTGCCGCTGTCGTTGTCCTACGATCACCGGGTGATCGATGGCGCGGCCGCCGCGCGCTTCGTCGTGTTCATCGCGAGGACGCTCGCCGACGTGAAGGCGTTGCAATGAGCCTGATCGAAGTCCGGATACCCGATCTCGGCGAGGTCAAGGACGTCGGGGTCGTCGAGGTGCTGATCGCGCCGGGAGCGACGATCGCGCTCGACGATCCGCTCCTCACGCTGGAATCCGAGAAGGCCTCGATGGACGTGCCGTCGCCGGTCGCAGGCGTCGTCCGGGAGATCAAGCTCAAGAAGGGGGATCGTGTCGCGGCGGGCGCACTGATCGGCCTCGTCGAGACCGCGGTCACCGCGGCTCCGACCGCGCCCTCCGCCGCGCCGCCGGCGTCACCACCGGCAGCGACGCGCGACCCGGTCGTCGTGGCGGACGAGGCTCCGGCGGGCGCGGTCGACCTCGTCGTGCTCGGGGCGGGTCCCGGGGGCTACACGGCCGCGTTCCGCGCCGCCGATCTTGGGATGCGGGTGACCCTGGTGGAGCGCGGGACGACGCTCGGCGGCGTGTGCTTGAACGTCGGCTGCATTCCGTCGAAGGCGCTGCTGCATGCGGCGGGGGTGATCGAGGCGGCCGCGGCGATGGCCGCCTGTGGCGTCGAATTCGGCGCACCGCGGATCGATCGAGACCGTCTGCGCGCGTGGAAGAACCGCGTGGTCGGCAAGCTCACCGGCGGGCTCGCGGCGCTCGCGAAGCAGCGCCGGGTGGAGGTCGTCCGTGGCGAGGCGAAATTCTCCGGGCCGCATACGCTCACTGTCGCGACCGATGCCGGCGAGCGCCGGCTCGACTTCCGGCAGTGCATCGTGGCGGCCGGATCCTCGCCGGTGCGTCCCGCCGGACTTCCGCTGGACCCACGCGTGATCGATTCGACCGGCGCGCTCGAGCTGCCGGACAGCGCCCGTCTGCTCGTGGTCGGCGGCGGAATCATCGGTCTCGAAATGGCCTGCGTGTACGCCGCCTTGGGATCACGGGTGACGGTCGTCGAGCTTGCTCCGGGCCTGATGCCCGGCGTGGATCCGGACTTGGTGCGACCGCTGCACAAACGGCTCGAGAAGCGCTATGAGCGGATCTTGCTCGGGACGAAGCTGGCGGCCCTCGAGGCGCGGCCTGATGCGCTGCGGGCGACCTTCGACGGTCCGGGCGCGCCCGCGCCCGCCGAGTTCGACCGGGTGCTGGTGGCGGTCGGTCGGGTTGCGAACGGTCACGCGATCGATGCGGCGGCCGCCGGGATCACCGTGAACGAGCGCGGCGTGATCCCGGTCGACCGGCAGATGCGCACCAATGTCCCGCACATCTTCGCGGTCGGTGACGTCGTGGGGCCGCCGATGCTCGCGCACAAGGCGAGCCACGAGGCGAAGGTCGCGGCCGAGGTCGCGGCGGGTCACAAGGCGGCTTTCGACGCGCGCTGCATCCCCTCGGTCGCCTACACGGATCCCGAGATCGCCTGGGTCGGCCTCACCGAGACGGAGGCCAAGGCCCGTGGCATCGCGGTCGGCAAGGGCGTGTTTCCCTGGGCCGCGAGCGGTCGTTCGCTCGCGCTGGATCGCGACGAGGGGCTCACCAAGCTCCTGTTCGATCCCGAGACGCGCCGGGTGCTCGGCGGCGGCATCGTGGGCCCGAATGCGGGCGAACTCATCGCCGAGGTCGCGTTGAGCATCGAGATGGGCGCGGATGCCGCGGATGTCGGCCTCACCGTGCACCCGCATCCGACGCTCTCGGAGACGGTCGGGATGGCCGCGGAGGCGTTCGAGGGGACCTTGACGGATCTTTACCTGCCGAAGCGCTGACGCGAGGGCCTGCGTCCGGCCGCTCAGCGCCCGAGCGCCGAACGCGCCAGCGCGAGGTAGCGGCGCTCGTCGGGCGCGAGCCCGGCGCGCTGCGCCTCCCACAGTGTCCGACCGAGCGCGTCGGCCAGCAGGTGATCCGCGGCATGCGCATCGCCCAATATTGCGATCGCGCGGCGATGGATCGCGGCGACCCCGGGCGGCCGGTCGATGGCCAGCTGCTCGCGCACCGCGACGTGCAGTCCGAGGTGCAGGAACGGGTTCTCGGCGTCGCCGGCCGCGTTTCCCGCGTGGCCCAGCGTGTCCTCGAGATCCTCGATCGTCGCATGGTATTCCGGGTGCAGCGCGATGACGTCGGCGAGCAGGGCCTCGAGCGGCGACAGCGGCACGCCCGCGCGCGCCTTCGCCCAGGCCTCGACGTAGGCCTTGCGCAACGCGTCGCGCGAATAGCCGCCGGGCTCGGTCATGCGCGTTCCGCGGGCGTCTTGTGCCTGTATTCGCACAGGTCGCGAATCAGGCACCGGGGGCAGTCCGGGCGCCGCGCCTTGCAGACGTAACGGCCATGCAGGATCAGCCAGTGATGCGCATCGTGGCGGAACTCCTCGGGCACGACCTTCATCAATCGATCCTCGACCGCACGCGGTGTCTTTCCCGGCGCGATCCCGGTCCGGTTCGCCACCCGGAGGATGTGCGTGTCGACCGCGATCGTCGGCTCGCCGAATGCGACGTTCAACACGACGTTCGCGGTCTTGCGGCCGACGCCGGGCAAGCTCTCGAGCGCCGCCCGGTCGTGCGGCACGCGCCCGCCGTAACGCTCGAGCAGCAAACGGCAGGTCTCGATCAGGTGTCGCGCCTTGCTGTGATACAAGCCGATCGACTGGATGTAGCGCGACAGACCATCCTCGCCGAGCGCGAGCATCGCCGCCGGCGTGCCGGCGTCCGCGAACAGCCGTCCGGTCGCCTGATTGACGCTCTTGTCGGTCGCCTGCGCCGAGAGGATCACCGCGACCAGCAGCTGGAACGCGCCGTGGTAGCGCAGCTCGCTGCGCGGCGCCGGGTTCGCCGCGCGAAAGCGCGCGAAGATCTCGAGCCGCTTCGCGTCGTTCATCGCGGGCTGCCGCCGTCCACGGGGGTCGCCACCGTCCGTCCGGCGAGCGCCTTCTTCGCGGCGATCTCGCGGGCGCGCTCTGCCGCGAGAGCGGCGGTGCGCGCGCGATGCGCCGCGGTGCGCGCGCGGTTGAGCTCGGGGCGGTTGCGGTGCGACGGTGGCGCGGGCTGCATCACGATGCAGTCGACCGGGCAGGGCGGGAGGCACAGCTCGCAACCGGTGCAGCGCTCCTCGAGCACCGCGTGCAAGTGTTTCGGTGCGCCGACGATCGCGTCGACCGGGCAGGGCGCGAGGCACTTCGCGCAGCCGATGCAGCGCGCCTCGTCGATCACGGCGACCCGGGGTGGACCCTCGGCGCCGCAGGCCGGGTTCAACGGCAGCGGGGCGCGCCCGAGCAACTGCGCAAGCGCGGCGATCGTCGCGACGCCGCCCGGCGGGCAGCGATCGATCTCGGCCTCGCCGGCCGCGATCGCGGCGGCGTAGGGGGCGCACCCGGCATAGCCGCAGCGCGTGCATTGCGTCTGGGGCAGTCGCGCATCGATGTCGGCGGCAAGTTCAACCGCTCGATCACCGCTCATTTCACTTCACGCGCATGCCCGGCGTCGCGCCCGCGTCCGGCGACAGCAGGAACACCTCCGGCCCGCCCGGACCCGCGGCGAGGACCATGCCCTCGGATACGCCGAACCGCATCTTGCGCGGTGCGAGATTCGCGACGACGACCGTCAACCGACCGACCAGCGTCGCCGGGTCGTAGGCGGCACGGATTCCGGCGAATACCTGTCGCTCGCCGAGTTCGCCGAGATCGACCCGCAGCCGCAGGAGCTTGTCGGCCCCGTCGACGTGCTCCGCCGCAAGGATCTTCGCGATCCGCAGATCCACGCGGCCGAACTCATCGATCGTCAGGGCTTGCGCCGCGGCCGCCGGAGCCTGCGCAGGCGATGCCGGTGCTGGTGACGGTGCCGGTGAAGGTGCCGGTGCCGGTGCCGGTGGCGACTCGACCAGTCGGGCCAGCGAGGCCGGGTCGAGCCGGGTCGCGAGCGGCTCGTAGGTGCCGATCGGCTGGCCGAGCAGCGCGGTCGTCGCGTCGTTCCACGACCAGCACCCGTCGCGCAGGAAC
>JAKBCG010000245.1 GCA_021808035.1 Pseudomonadota bacterium | reverse complement strand
GGTGTCGTCGGAGGCCCAATCCACTGCGGCGGCGGCTGACATTGCGGTTATCATAGCGGCGATGAACGACCTATCTGCGCTCGCCGCCGCCCTGCGACCGGTCGTCGCCGAGGCCGGTGCGGCGATCATGCGGGTGTACGACGCCGACATCGCGGTGCAGCGAAAGGCTGACGATTCCCCGTTGACCCTGGCCGATCTGGAATCGCAGCGGATCCTGCTCGACGGACTGTCGCGGCTGACCCCCGGCGTGCCGGTCGTGTCGGAGGAAGCCTCCCACGCGGACTGGTCCGAGCGCAGCCGCTG
The DNA here is from genome assembly GCA_021808035.1 of Pseudomonadota bacterium. Classification (GTDB taxonomy): domain Bacteria; phylum Pseudomonadota; class Gammaproteobacteria; order Steroidobacterales; family Steroidobacteraceae; genus Bog-1198. The sequence continues at coordinate 3,923 of JAKBCG010000245.1, read as the reverse complement.
GCGCGAGTCTTGGCTCGTCGATCCGCTCGACGGGACGCGCGAGTTCGTGAAACGCAACGGCGAGTTCACGGTGAACGTCGCGCTGATCGTCGAGCACGAGCCGGTGCTCGGCGTCGTCGCCGCGCCGGCGCTCGGCCTGACGTATTGGGGCGCCGCCGGGCTCGGCGCGTTCCGCGCGCGGCGCGGCGTCGCCGAGTCGCGAATCCACGTTTCCCCGCGGCATACGCCGATCAGGATCGTCGGCAGCCGCTCTCACTCGACGCCCCAGACCGACGCCTACCTCGGCCGGTTCCCGGCTTACGAACTGACCGCGATCGGCAGTTCGTTGAAATTCTGCCTCGTCGCGGAAGGCGCGGCCGACCTGTACCCTCGGTTCGGTCCGACTAACGAGTGGGACACCGCCGCCGGCCAAGCGGTGCTCGAGGCGGCCGGCGGCTACGTGACGCGGCCGGACGGCCACCGCCTGCGCTACAACTGCCGCGCCACTTTGCTGAACGGGGATTTCCTCGCGTTCAGCGATCCCGCGGTGCTTCCGCCGGGCTGAAACGCGAATTTCAGGCGTTGCCCGCCGGCTCGGAGAACTGCAGGGTCGCGTCGAGCAATGCCGGGATGTCGAACACCACCTCGTCGTCGGCCGTGGTCAACCGGGCGACGCCGGCGGCCGCGATCAGCGCGACCGGCAGCTGGATCTGATCCTTGCGACGGCTGGTCCAGCGATCGACCCGCTCGTCGCCGAACGCCCGGTTGAGCGCATTCCAACGCAGCTGCGCGGCCCGGGCGACGGGCGAGTCGCTCCCGAAGCGGCCCGCGGGCGGTGCCGTCGCGCCGTCGTCGGCGCGGTCGGCGCGGTCGGCGTCGTCGCCTGACGCGGTCATCAGCGTTTGGACGTATTGCAGCATCTCGATCGGATCGACCCGCACCGAGAGATCGGCTCGATTGTCGTTCGGCATGCTCGAGGCTTCCTCCGAAGATGGGGGGGGATCCACTCGAAGGTCTAGATGGGGGCATCCCGCCGAAATATCCAGGCCCCACCCCCGATGAGCGGCCGGAGCGGCCCCGCCATGCCGTACAGTAGCTCCATGATCGATCTGCACAGCCATTCGAGCCGCTCCGACGGCGCGTTGCCGCCGGCGCAACTCCTGGCGCACGCCGCCGCAGTCGGCCTGCGCGCGCTCGCGCTGACCGACCACGACACCACCGCGGGCCTCGAGGAAGCGGCGGACGCGGCCCGCCGGCATCGGCTGCAGTTCGTCCCCGGGATCGAATTCTCCGCGGCGTGGCGATCCCAGTCGGTCCACGTGCTCGGGCTTTGGATCGACCCGGACGCCCCCGCGCTGCGGGCGGGGGTCGCGACACAGCTCGATCGCCGGCACCGCCGGATCCGCGCCATCTGCGCGCACCTGACGCGCGAAGGCTTGCCCGGGGATCGCCTGCTCTCGATGGTCGAGGCGCGCACGCCATTGCCGACCCGGGCCCATCTCGCCGACGCGCTGGTCGAGGCCGGCTGCGTGCGCGACGCGCGCGATGCGTTCCGGGTCCATCTGGGACGCGGGCGCGCCGCCGCCGTGGCCGCCGATTGGCCCGCACTCGCCGAGATCGTCGGCTGGATCGTCGCGGCCGGGGGCGTCGCGTCACTCGCGCACCCGACCCGCTATTCGCTGTCCGCAACCGCGCGGAATCGGCTGCTCACGGACTTCGTCGCCGCCGGCGGCCGCGCGCTCGAGATCGGCTGCGGTGGTAATGCGCTGCACCACCTCGATGCCTGCGCCGCGCTCGCGCTCCGCCACGGCCTCGAAGCCACCGTCGGTTCGGATTTCCACGGAGCGCGCATGCCGTGGAATCCCCTCGGCCGCTTGGCTAAGCTACCCGATGGACTGGTCCCGGCATGGCGGAGCCGCGGGATCGGCGGCGACGAGGACGGATGAGCCCCCGTGAGCGAAGACGACGACAACGTCAACACCGACCTGTTCAAGAACATCGAGCGCCTGCGTCAGCTGCGCATCGAGCATCGCGACCTCGATGACGTGATCTCGCGCCTGACGCTCGATTTCCGGGTCGACGAGTTGCAGATGAAGCGCCTGAAGAAACGCAAGCTGATGCTGAAGGACCAGATCGCGAAGCTCGAGAGCCAGCTGATCCCCGATCTGAACGCATGAGCGGCCAGACGATTCCGGATCGTGACCTCGAGTGGACATTCGTCCGCTCGTCCGGGCCGGGCGGACAGAACGTGAACAAGGTCGCGAGCGCCGCCCAGTTGCGGTTCCGTCTCGCGTCGAACGCCACGCTCGCGCCCGAGGTCAAGCGGCGCCTGCGACGTCTCGCGGGCCGGCGCCTCACCGACGACGGCGACATCGTGATCATTGCGCGCAGTGAACGCAGCCAGGAACGCAACCGCCGCGACGCGCTCGAGCGGCTCGAGGAACTCGTCGGGCGCGCCCGGATCGAGCCGAAGCCGCGCCGGCGCACCAAGCCGACCCGCGCGTCGAAGGAGCGGCGGCTCGAGGCGAAGCACCGGCGTGGCGTCGCGAAACGCGGCCGCACCGGCGGCGCCTGGGACTGACGCGGCGCGCGGCCACGCGCCGCGTCAGCCCAAGGTGACCTGCAGGATGCTGTGCCGGATCTGCTCGGACAGCACGATCTGCGCGTCGGCCGCGACCGCGCTCAGCGCCGCATCGAAGCACAGCGTGCCGTCCGCGCCCGTCCGTACGACGCCGCGCCGGCGCAACAGCTCGAGGAAATTGCGGAACATCGCCTGGTCGAAGAACTCCGGCGACTCGAGTCCGTACAGCAGGGTCATGCGCTGCGCGGTCAAGTGGCAGCGTTCCTCGAGCGCCTGCTGGCCGATGCGGCCGCTCCCGGCGCGCAACAGCAACGCGATCGCGAGATAGTAGCGTTCGACCGTCTGGATCGTCGCGGCCGCGAGCGCCGACAGCCGCACCGCTTCGACGGTCGCCGACGGGGGGCGGTGCCACTCGTCGCGGCCCGGCGTCGCGGTCAGCAGGCCGATGCCGGCGAGCACGTCGAGCACGCGCAGCGCGTAGGCGCCGACTTCGTCCTCGCTCCACCGCAGGAACAACTCGGCGGCGACGTACGGATAGATCCGCGACAGCAGGCGCAGGATGTCCGCGGTCCGCATGCTCGTGTTGCCGAGGAAGCAACAGGCGAGCAACGACGGCACCGCGAACAGGTGCAGGGTGTTGTTGCGATAGTAGGTCGCGAGCAGCGCCCGGTCCGGCGTCATCGACAAGAGGTCGCCGAGGGCGTGGCGGCGCCGCCGCAACAGACCGAACCCTTCGGCGTAGGCGATCATTTGCGCGCCGGTCGCCGGGGTCACCGTGATCAGCGGCCCGTACGGCGCGTCGCGCAACAACTGCCGGTACAGCTCGAGCTGCGCGACGAGGTCGGTCTCCGCCGCCGCCTGGCGCGGCATCGCGAGCAGCGCCGTGGCGACCAGGTTGATCGGCGTCACGGCCGCGGCGGCGTTGATTCCGGTCACGATGCGCCACGCGAGATCGCCGACCGCGGAGCCGAGCCCGTCGAACCGCGGCTCGTCCTCGGCGGCCGCGCGCTCCCGCCATCGCGGGTCATGGGTGTCCAGCACGGCGTCGAGCGCGATCGGATCGCCGAGGTTCACGTGCACCTCGCCGAATCGCTGTCGCAGCGCCGGCACCGCCTTCAGCAGTCCGCCGACGCTCTCCTTGCGTTTCGGCCGCCCCGCGAGCTCGCCGAGGTAGGTCTCCCCTTCGACGATGCGCTCGTACCCGAAATACACCGGCACGAAATAGACCGGGCGATGGGGGTCGCGCAGATAGCCTTGCACGGTCATCGACAGCATGCCGGTGCGCGGCTGCAGGAGCCGCCCGGTGCGGCTGCGGCCCCCCTCGACGAAGTACTCGAGCGGATGCCCGCGCGACATCATCAGG
>JAKBCG010000244.1 GCA_021808035.1 Pseudomonadota bacterium | reverse complement strand
GCGGCGCCGTGGGATCAAGGACTTCATCGGCGGGAACTGCACCGTGTCCTTGATGCTGCTCGCGGTCGCGGGCCTGCTGCGCGCGGGTCTCGTCGAGTGGATCACCGCGATGACGTATCAGGCGGCGTCCGGCGCGGGCGCGCAGCAGATGCGCGAGTTCGTCGAGCAGATGGGCGCGCTCGCCCGCGCGGCGCAACCCGCGCTCGCCGATCCGGCCGCGACGATTCTCGACGTCGATCGCGCGGTGCAGGCGGCGCTCGAGGGACCGGCGTTGCCGCGCACCCATTTCGGCGCGCCGCTAGCGGCGAGCCTGATTCCGTGGATCGACAAGGACCTCGGCAACGGTCAGAGCCGCGAGGAGTGGAAGGCGGGCGCCGAGGCGAACAAGATCATGGGCACCGCCCTGCGTCCGGTCCCGGTCGAGGGCCTGTGCGTGCGGGTCGGCGCGATGCGTTGCCACAGCCAGGCGCTCACGATCAAGCTGAACGCGGACCTGCCGCTCGCCGAGATCGAGCGGCTGATCGCCGCCGACAACGCCTGGGTCCGCGTGGTGCCGAACCGGCGGGAGGAGAGCATCCGCGAGTTGTCGCCGGCCGCGGTCGGCGGTCGCCTGCACGTGCCGATCGGGCGGCTGCGCAAGCTCGCGATCGGGCCCGAGTACCTGTCCGCGTTCACCGTCGGCGATCAGCTGCTGTGGGGCGCCGCCGAGCCGTTGCGCCGCACGCTGCGATTCCTCGTCGACGACCTCGGCGTTTGAGCCCGCTGCGCGCCTTCGTCGAGTTCGCCGGCTGGTTCGCGGCCGTGTCGATCCTCGGCGCTTATTATCTGCTCTCGGCGGGCAAGCTCGATTCGCGGTCGCGGCTGTACCAATGGATGAACGTGCTCGGCGCGATCGGCTTCGTCGTGAACAGCGGCTGGCACCGGGCGCTGCCGTCGGTCGCGCTGAACGTCGTGTGGTTCGCGATCGGCGCCGCCGCGCTGCGACGTAACCGCGCCGCGCGCCGTTAGACGCTCGCCTGGCGCGCCACGGGGCCCGGCTCGCCCGCCGCAGCGCTCACGGTGGTGCGTGCCGCGAAGTTCACGATCCGGTCCCGGCCGGCCTTCTTCGCCGCATACACCGCGCGGTCCGCGGCGTCGACGAGCGAAGCGACGTCGTCGAACGGATGCTGGTCGTCCAGGGTCGCGAGTCCGATCGACGCGGTCACGGTGACCGTTGCGTCGCGCAGCTCATAGCGGGTGTTGCGCAGCCGGACCAGCAGGCGGCGGCACACGGCCTCCGCGTCCGACGCATGCAGCCCCGGCAATACCACCACGAATTCCTCGCCGCCGTAGCGGGCGACGCAGTCGGTCGCGCGCGCGACCGAACGGATCCGCTGCGCGGTGCCGATCAACACCTCGTCGCCGGCCGGGTGGCCGTAGCTGTCGTTGACCTGCTTGAAGCGGTCGAGGTCGATGAACACGACGCTGAGCGGCCAGCCGCCGTGCTGGCTCGCCGCGAATTCCTCGGCGAGCACCCGGTCGAGGTGACCGCGGTTGTACAGGCCGGTCAGGGGGTCGCGCCGGTGCAGGTCCTCGAGCGCGATCGCGCGCGCCTCGAGGTCCTCGGTCGCCGCGCGCAGTGTGGTCACCTGTTCGATCGCCTGGAGATTGCGGATCAGCAGGATCTCGCGCGCCTGGTCGAGCACCGCGACCGCGAGCTCCGCGGGCAACAGTGCGGTCTCGTAGAGCCGCTCGGTCTCCGGGATCTCGTGCACGATCCGCTCGATCGCGACCGTGAGCCGGTCGCCGTCTATCCCGAGCCACGCCTCCGCGTGCTGCGCGATCGTCTCGAGGCTGTCGAGCGACTGCTCTAGCAGCATCTCGACGCATTCGCCGCCGAGCGCGATGCATCCGGCGGCGATGCCGTCCGGAGTGTGGCGCGCGTCCGCCGGCGGGCCGTGGCTCCAGTCGACGCTGCGACAGACCGATTCCGGCAGCCGCCATTGCTCGAGGAGCCACGCGCCGAGGCCCGCGTGATCGATCCCGATCCGCTCGCGCTCGTAGGCGCAGATCTCGGCGTGGGTGTGCTTGCGCGGGAGCGAGGCGTAGAAGTCCGGCAGCACCCGGTCGGTCGCGAGCATGCCGATGTCCTGCAGCAGCGCGCCGAGGTACACACCCTCGACGTCGCCGACGCCCTGCTGTTCCGCGAACGCGCGCGCGGCGGACGCGCTCAGGATCGACTTGCGCCAGAAGCGGGTGTAGTCGATCCCCTTGCCCTTGACGCTGCGGAACTTGCCGACCAGGGAGAAGCCGAGCGCGAGCGTCGTCGCCGCGTTCAAGCCGAGCACGACCAGCGCCTGGCGCAGGTTGCTGCTGCGGCGCCGCTTCGAATAGAGCGGGGAGTTCGCGACCCGCAGCACCTTCGCGGTGAGCCCGGGATCCTTCGAGATCGTCGCGGCGATGCGGACGATGTCGCTGTCCGGATCCTCCGCGAGGGCGATGATCTGCTGGGCGATCGCGGGCGGGCTCGGGAAGTTGATCGAGGTCTTCAGGAGCGATTGCAGTTTTTCGAGCATGCGCGATACGCTTCCGGCTGCCGGGTTGACTCCTTATCGGCCGGCTGCACGAATCCTTGAGGGTTTGGATGAATCCGTCGACGGGTCATGCACTAGCGGGCCGCCGCATGCCGGGTCTCGAGCACCGTGACCACCTGCTCGAGCCGCAGGTCGCGGGAGCGCAGCAGCACGAGCGCATGATAGAGGAGGTCCGCGGCTTCCTCGAGCACCTGCGCGTCGCCCTGGGCGGCCGCGGCGAGCGCGAGCTCCAGACCCTCCTCGCCGACCTTCTGCGCGATCCGCAGCGGCCCGGCGGCGGCGAGGCGGGCGGTGTAGCTGCCTTCCGGACGCGTGGCGAGCCGCGCGTCGATCAGTCGCTCGAGCGCCGGCAGGAACCCGATCCGCTCGGCCGCCGCGCGCGGCGGCGACTCGCCGAAGCAGGTCGGCGTGTTGCGGTGGCAGACCGGCCCCTGCGGCCGTGCGAGCACGAGCAGGGTGTCGCGGTCGCAATCGAGCGCGATCGCGACCAATTCGAGTACGTGGCCCGAGGTCTCCCCCTTGGTCCAGAGCCGCGCCTTGCTGCGGCTCCAGAACGTGACCCGGCCGGTGCGCTCGGTCTGCGCAAGCGCGTCGCGGTTCATGTAGCCCAGCATCAGCACCGTGCCGCGATCCGCGTCCTGGACGACCGCGGGCAGGAGCCCATCGCCTTTGTCCCAATCCGCCTCGTCCGCGATCGTCATGTCAGTCGCACCTCGATCCCTTCGGCCGCGAGCCCGGCCTTCAGCGCCGGAATCGCGATCTGTCCCGAATGGAACACACTCGCGGCGAGCGCCGCGTCGACGCGTGCGTCGCGGAACACGGCCGCGAAGTGCGCGGCGGCGCCGGCGCCACCGGACGCGACCAACGGCACCGTGCATACCGCACGCGCGGCGCCGAGCTGCGCGAGGTCGTAGCCGCGGCGCACGCCGTCGCTCGCCATGCAGTTCAGCACGATCTCGCCCGCGCCGCGCGCGACCGCTTCACGGATCCAGTCGAGCGTGCGGCGCGCCGTGTCGCGCGAGCGCCGCGGGTCGCCGGTGTATTGCTGCACGCGGTAATCGCCGGCGACGGTTTCGCTGTCGATCCCGACGACGACGCACTGCGAGCCGAAGCGTCGCGCGAGCGCGTCGATCAGACCGGGATCCGCGAGCGCCGGCGAATTCACCGAGACCTTCTCGGCGCCGGCCGCGAGGATCGACTCGGCGTCCGCGACGCTGCGAATCCCGCCGGCGACGCAGAACGGGATGTCGAGCAGCCGCGCGACCCGCTCGACCCAGCCGCGATCGACCGTGCGGTCCTCGGGGCTCGCGCCGATGTCGTAGAACACGATCTCGTCCGCGCCTTCGTCGCGATAGCGGCCGGCGAGTTCGAGGATGTCGCCCGCGTCGCGGTGATCGCGGAAGCGCACGCCCTTGACGACGCGCCCGTCGCGCACGTCGAGGCACGGGATTATGCGTTTCGCGAGCATCGGCGGATCTCCGCGTCGTCGATCGTTCCCTCGAGCAGCGCGCGGCCGCTGATCGCCGCGGCGACGCCGCTCGCCGCGAGCGCATCGAGATCGCGCGCGTCGCGCACCCCGCCCGACGCCTGCCACTCGATCCGCGGGAAGCGCGCGACCGCCTCGCGGTACAGCGCGAGGTTCGGTCCCGAGCGCGCGCCGTCGCGCGCG
>JAKBCG010000243.1 GCA_021808035.1 Pseudomonadota bacterium | reverse complement strand
ACGGCGGAGGTCTATGGGCCGTTCGTGAACGAGGAGCTGGTCGGCGAAGCGCTGCAACCCGTGCGTCGGGACGTCGTGATCGCGACCAAGTTCGGCTTCCGGATCGTCGACGGCAAGCCGGACGGCCTCGACAGCCGGCCCGCGCACATCCGCGAGGTCGTCGATGCTTCGCTGCGGCGCCTGCGCACCGACGTGATCGACCTCCTCTATCAGCATCGGGTGGACCCGCAGGTACCGATCGAGGACGTGGCGGGAACCGTGCAGGACCTGATCCGCGCCGGCAAGGTGCGGTATCTCGGTTTGTCCGAAGCCAGCGCGCAGACGATACGCCGCGCGCACGCGGTCCAGCCCGTCGCGGCGTTGCAGAGCGAGTACTCGCTCTGGTGGCGCGAGCCGGAAGCCGAAATCCTGCCGACGCTCGAGGCGCTCGGAATCGGCTTCGTACCGTTCAGCCCGTTGGGGCGCGGCTTTCTCACCGGCGCGATCGACGAGAAAACGACGTTTGCGGCCGATGACTTCCGCAATCAGGTGCCGCGCTTCACGCCGGAGGCGCGCAAAGCGAACCACGTGCTGGTGGAACGCCTCGCCGCGCTCGCCGAGCGCCGGCGGGTCACGCCGGCGCAGCTCGCGCTCGCGTGGCTGCTCTCGCGCAAGCCGTTCATCGTCCCGATCCCGGGAACGACCAAGCCGGCACGCCTCGCCGAGAACCTCGGCGCGGCGGCGCTCGAACTCACCGCGGCGGAGCTGCAGGAGATCGACACCGCGGCCAACCTCGAGGTTCAGGGAGACCGGTATCCGGCGAGCATGAACCGGATGGTCGATCGATCGTGACGAGGAACCCCTGGGACGAGCGATACGGATCGGACGACTATTTCTACGGAACCGATCCGAACGATTTCCTGCGCGAGCATGCCGCCGAGATTCCCGCCGGAGGCGAGGTGCTGTGCCTCGGCGAAGGCGAGGGACGCAATGCGGCGTTCCTCGCCGGTCTCGGCCGTCGGGTGACCGCGCTCGACCAATCCGGGGTCGGCCTCGACAAGGCCATGCGCCTCGCCGCGGCCAAAGGGGTGCAGATCGACACCGTGGTCGCCGATCTCGAGCATTACCGGATCGACCCGGCGCGATGGAGCGGCATCGTCTCGATCTGGTGCCATCTGCCGAGTGCGCTACGTCCGGCGGTGCACCGTCAGATCGTGAGCGGACTGAGTCCGGGCGGGGTGTTGGTGATGGAGTCCTACACCCCCCAACAGCTCGCCTTCGGCACCGGCGGCCCGCGATCCGCGGACCTGATGCCCACGTTGAACGAGCTGCGCCGGGACTTCGTCGAACTCGAGTTCCTGCACGCCGAGGAACGGGAGCGCGTCGTCGCGGAGGGCCGCGGGCACCACGGCCCGAGTGCGGTCGTGCAACTCGTCGCGCGCAAGCCCATTTAGGCGTCCGGCACGCTGAATTTGCGACGCGCTTCGCGCCTTCGCGCGCTGGGAGGCGCACATCCCCACGGGCTTGGGGCACAATTCACGCTGGGTTTCGAGACTCGACCGCGGGTGGATAAGGCATGTGCGGAATCGTCGGAGTCGTAGCGGAGAGAAACGTCGTACCGATCCTCCTGGAGGGTCTGCGGCGCCTCGAATATCGAGGCTACGACTCGGCCGGAATCGCGGTGATCGATGCGGCCGGCAAGCTCGGCCGCGTGCGCAGCGTCGGCAAGGTCCAGACGCTCGCCACAGCACTCGACCGCGAACCGATCGCCGGGCCGGTCGGGATCGCCCATACGCGCTGGGCGACCCATGGCGAGCCTTCGACCCGCAATGCGCATCCGCACGTATCGGACGATCGAATCGCGATCGTGCACAACGGGATCATCGAGAATCACGAGACGCTGCGCGCCGAACTGACCGCGCTCGGTTACCGCTTCCAATCCGACACCGACACCGAGGTCGTCGTCCATCGGATCCATCACCATCTCGGCGCTACCGGCGACCTCGTCGTCGCCGTGCGCAAGACCGTCGCCGAGCTGCAGGGGGCGTTCGCCCTCGCGGTGATCGCCGAGGCCGACCCCGGCTGCATCGTCGTAGCACGCCAGGGCTGTCCCGTGGTGATCGGACTCGGCATCGACGAGAACTTCGTCGCCTCCGACGTGATCGCGCTGCTCCCGGTGACCCGACGCTTCCAGTTCCTCGAGGAGGGCGAGATCGCCGAGGTGCGGCGCCGCTCCGTCACGATCCGTGACGCCGCCGGCCATGTCGTGCACCGGGCGATTCGCGAGAGCGAACTGTCCGCGGATGCGGTCGAGCGCGGTTCTTACCGGCACTTCATGCAGAAGGAGATCCACGAGCAGCCGCGCGCGATCGCGCAAACGCTCGAAGGCCGGATCGCGTCGCATCACCTGCTCGAAGCCGCGTTCGGTCCCGGCGCCCCGGCGGTCTTCGACCGCGTGCGCGCGGTGCACTTCGCGGCCTGCGGCACGAGTTATCACGCCGGGTACGCCGCGAGCTATCTGATCGAGCAGTTTTGCCGGATCCCCGCGCGGATCGAATATGCAAGCGAGTATCGGTATCGCAACCCTGTCGTCACGCCGGACACGCTGTTCGTCGCGATATCCCAGTCCGGCGAGACCGCCGACACGCTCGCGGCACTGCGAATCGCGCGCCAAGCGGGCTATTTGTCGACGCTGTCGATCTGCAACGTCCCCGAGAGCTCGATGGTGCGGGAGTCGCAGCTCGTGATGCTGACGCGCGCGGGCAGCGAGATCGGCGTCGCATCGACGAAGGCGTTCACGACCCAGCTCGCCGCGCTCGGAATGCTGACGATCGCGCTCGCGAAACACCGTCGGACGCAGGGTTTCGAGGAGTCGGCACGGGTCGCCGAGCTCGAACACCTCCCGATGCTCGTCGAGCGGACGCTCGCGCTCGATCCGGTGATCCGGCAGCTCGCCGAGCGTTTCGTCGACAAACATCATGCGCTGTTCCTCGGCCGGGGCGCGCTGCACGCGATCGCGATGGAAGGCGCGCTGAAGCTGAAGGAGATTTCCTACATCCACGCCGAGGCGTATGCGGCCGCGGAGCTCAAGCACGGGCCTCTCGCGCTGGTCGACGAGGATATGCCGGTCGTCGCGATCGCGCCGAACAACGAGCTCCTGGAGAAGCTCAAATCGAACCTGCAGGAAGTCCGTGCGCGCGGCGGCGAGCTCTACGTGTTCGCGGATCCGGCGGCCGATATCCGAAGCGCCGATGGCCTGCGCGTGATCGAAATGCCGGTGCCTTCGACCGCGTTGCAAGCGCCGGTCACGTTCACGATCCCACTACAGCTCCTCGCGTATCACGTCGCGATCTTGAAGGGCACCGACGTCGATCAGCCGCGCAATCTCGCGAAGAGCGTGACGGTGGAGTGATTCGCGGCGCGAAGCGGCGTCATGACCGAGCTGCCGGAAAGGTTGTTCTCGAATCCCGTCTGGCACGCGCTTCACGGCCGGCATCGACACCTCGCGATCGTCGAGGGCGCGGCTTGCCGCTATCCCGCCGACATCGCTCCGTTTGCGGCGATCGCCGCGCCGACCGGCAGCGCCCTCATTGAGCTGCGTTCATTGCTGGCGCCCGACGAATTCGTCTGGATCGCGGATTACGGTCGAACGGTGCCAGGACTCGCCGTGGTCGCCACCCTGGATTGTGTGCAGATGGTGTTGCCTGCGGACGTCGAGCTGCCCCCGCAGTCGGCCGAGGTCCTGCCGCTTACCGCGGCGAATGCGCAGGAAATGGCCGCGCTCACCGATGCGGCATTCCCTGGATTTTTCCGCTCAAATACGTATCGGATGGGTTTCTACTGCGGTGTCCGGGTGGGTGGCGAACTCGCCGCGATGGCTGGAGAGCGCCTGTGGCTCGACGGCTACCCGGAACTCAGTGGGATCTGCACGCATCCGGTGCATCGTGGCAAAGGGTTCGCGAGCGACGTCATCGCTCACCTGGTGAGGCGTCATCGACGGGAGGGCTTGATTTCCTGGCTGCATGTCGGTGCCGAGAACACGCGAGCAATCGATCTCTACACGTCCTTGGGGTTCGAGCGCGTGCGTACAATCGTGCTCCATCGCATCGTGCGCCGGCCACTTCGGGTGGTCCCGCTCCCCGGCGTGACGCCGGGGCCGTGATCAGCGCTTCACCCGCAGCTTGCCGATATAATCCCGCTTGCCGATTGCGACACCCTTCCAGCGCAGGATGTCGTATGCCGTCGCCGCGTGGAAGTAGAAGTTCGGCTGCGAAAAGGACAGCAGGAAC
>JAKBCG010000005.1 GCA_021808035.1 Pseudomonadota bacterium | reverse complement strand
CGGCGCTTCGCGCGTTATGGAAGCCCCGGTTACCGCGCCCTCGGCGAAGCGCGCCGCGTGCTCGAGTGGCGCGTGGCGAACGCCGCACGCTTCGACGCGCCTCTGCTGCCGTGGCTGCGCAGCGCGCATGCGCGCTGGCGCGTGGAGCAGATGCACCAGCTCGCGCGGCAGGAAGACGTGGTCATCGCCGTCCTGCGCCATCAAGGGATGCCGATCGACCCGCCGCCACCGCTTCCGGCGCCGACCCCGCCACCGGCACCGCCCGAGCCCTTGCACAAGCGCCCTCCCTGAGCATGGATGCCGGACCGCGTGGAGTCGCGCCATTGCTGGCGATCGACGAGCCGTCGCCGGTCGAGATCCGGCGCCCGCAGGGCCGCTCGCCGTTCCTGATCGTTTGCGATCACGCCGGCGCGCGCATCCCGCGCGCGCTCGGATCGCTCGGACTCGGGAGCGCCGATCTCGCGCGGCACATCGCCTCGGACATCGGCGCGGCCGCGGTCGCACGGCGTCTGTCGGCGACCTGGGATGCCTGCGCGGTGCTGCAACGGTACTCCCGGCTGGTGATCGACTGCAATCGGCCACCGGGCAGTCCGACTTCGATCGTCGTCGAAAGCGAACGGACGCCGGTTCCGGGCAACGCCCGGGTGGACGCGATCGAGCGACAGAGGCGCGAGCGGGCGATCTTCGCGCCGTACCACGCACGAATCAGCGCAATCCTAGACGCGCGCGCGACGGCCAGCCGTCTGACGGTGTTGATCGCGATGCACAGCTTTACGCCGATCTACCTCGGCGTCGCGCGACCTTGGCATGTCGGCGTCCTCTATCGCCACGATCGGCGGCTCGCGCAGGCGCTGCTTGCGGTGCTGCGCGCCGATCCGGCGCTGGTCGTCGGCGACAATCAACCCTATGCGGTCGGCGACGCGACCGATTTCGCGATTCCGCAATACGGCGAGAAGCGCGGCCTGCTGCACGTCGAGATCGAGGTGCGCCAGGACCTCATCGCGACACCGATCGGTCAGCGCGCCTGGGCGTCGAGGCTCGCAGCCGCGTTGCGCGAATCCCTCGACCGGTGCGGGAGCCGCTGATCCTGCCGGGGCGCCGGCGCGAGCGGGCTCAGGCGACCGAACTGCGGGACAACACGACGCCCGCCGGTTCCGCCGCGAGCGCGCCGATCTCGGCGCCGATGCGCAAGTCGTCGATCGGACCGAACGCATGCTTGCGGATCACGCCGTTCCGATCGATCAGCACCAGACTCGGCGTCCCGCGCATCCGGTATCGTTCCATCGTGAGCGGAATCGGTCCGGACTCGCCCGGCGCGTCGATCGCCACCGGAAACCGGAGGCGATATTCTTGGATGAACGCCTCGACGACCGCCCGCGTGATCGCGGCGTGGTGCTCGAAGGTCGCGTGCAGGCCGATCACCGCGACGTCCTTCGGTTCGAACGTCTCGTGGATCCGGCGGATCTGGGGCACGCCGAACGCGACCGATTGCGGGCAGAGCGCCTGGAACGCGCCGAGCACGACGACCCGGCCCCGCAATGCCGACAGCGCGACCGGATGATCACTGTTGTACCAGTGGCGCACCGACCACTCCGGCGCGACCTTCGGCGTATCGTCCATTCACACCCCAGAGGCGACCGAAGCGGCCGCACCGACGTCATCGATTTCTGGCCGGCCTGCGTCGCGCCGACCGGTCTACTGTTTGCCTCAGCTCGCGCGGAATTACAAGGGGCCCGCCTTGCCCGGACGCGGATCGACGCTCGCCTCGAAAAGCGCGAGATCGCCGAGCAACTCGCGCAGCGGCACTGCGCGCGCCACCGCGAATCCCTGGCCATAATCGACGCCGAGATCCGCGACACGGGACCGCAGGGCATCGCTTTCGACGTGCAGGGCGATCGTTCGCAGGCGCATCATCGTCGCGAGCTGCGCGATCGCCTTGAGCATCGCGGCCGAACGCGGCTCATCGATCGCATCCCGGACGATCGTGCCGTCGATCTTCAGCGCATCGACCGCGAGTTCCCGCAGGATCCCGAGCGTACCCGCGCCGGCACCGAAGCCGTCCAACGCGAAGCGGCAGCCCGAGCCGCGCAACCCCTCGATGCAGCGCCGTGTCGCGTCCGGGTATCGCGCCGCGATCACCTCGGCGATCTCGAAGCCGAGCGCACCACGCGGTACGCACTCGGCCGCGAGCCGCTCCTTCACCCATTCGACGAACGAGTCGTCGAGCAAGGATTCCCCATCGAGGTTCACCGTGAAACACGCCCGTTGCTCGCCGACCTGACGGGCATGCGTGCCGAGGAGGGCGCAGACCCCCCCGACGACCCATCGATCCACCGCTTTCATCAGTCCACACGTCCGGGCAACCGGCAGGACCTTGCGCGCCGCCAGCGGTTCGCCGCGCTCGTTTGGCAATCGCAGCAGCACCTCGAACAATGCGCCGCCGTAGCTGCCCCGCAGCGGCAGGATCGGCTGCGCGATCAGGTGCGGCTCGCCGGTCGCGAGCGCCCGCCGCAGCAGGCGCGCGAGCGCGGCGTTTCCCGCATGGCTGTCCGGTGCCCGCGCCGCCGCCGGCGCCACGCGATTGCCGCCGAGCGCTTTCGCGCTCTTGCAGGCTTCCTCGGCCGCGGCGAGCGCATAGGCGAGCGGCTCGGCCGCGTCGACGACTGAAGCGACGCCGATGCTCACCGTCGGCGACAGGGTGGCCGCGCCACCGCGCGCCGCGAACGCACTGCGGACGCGCTCGGCGTTCGCGAGCGCCGCGTCGACGTTCGTATTCGGCAAAAACGCGGCGAGCCGATCGCCGGACAACCGCCCGCACAGCGCGTCGGCGGGCAGCGTCGCCCGCAGGCAGGCGGCGACGGCCACGATCGCCGCGTCACCAGCGGGCATCCCGAACGCCTCGTTGATCGCCCGCATGCGATCGACGTCGAGGTAGAGCAGGCTGTGGGCTCCGAGGGGCGCTCCGGTCGCGAACACCCGCTGGGCGGCCCGACCGAATGCGACGTCCGTGAGGAGTCCGGTGCGAGCATCGTGCTCGGCATCGATCAGCGTCGACAGGCGCCGGGCCGCCGCCTCGATCGCGGCGACCGCGGCCGGCGGGAAATCCGCTGCGCTCGGCGGGTTGAACAGCGCGAGCGCGCCGAGCACCCGGCCCGAACGGTGCCGGACCGGACTCGCGAGGATCTTGTACGGTGCCGCGTCGGCCGTCGCCGTCGGCGCGATCCGGTTCACGACGATCGTGCGCTGCTGCAGGCGAACCCAGGCGAGCAGATGCTGTTCGGCGCGTTGCAACGCAAGCGGCGCAAGCGGCTGACCACTCGGGGTGAGGGTGCGCGCGAGCTTGCGTTCCGGAACCCACAACGCCGCGAGGGTCGCTCCGGCACGATGCATCGTCCGACGGAGCCAGCGATCGATCTCGTCGGCTTCGCCGGCGTCACCGGCGTCAGCGTCCTCGGGGTCCTCCGGTGGCGCAATCCGGGCCTGCGCATCGACCACCGCGGCGGCCGCCGCGGTGGCGCGCTCGCCGAGCGCGGTCCGCAGCGACCATTCGACCCGCCAGCAGGCGAGTGCGGGTGCGACCAGCGATTGCACGTACCGGAGGGCGCGGGGCCCGGACGGCGAGCCCGTCGGTGCGAGCGCGAGCATCACGACCCCATGCCAGCCCTGCCCGCGCGGCAACGCGAATGCATAGACGGCGACGTCCGCGTTCACGACCTGCATCGCGGCCGGGAATTCGCCGGTCGCGCTCAGCGTGGCCGCGGGCTCGGTCGCGGCCGCCGCGACCGAGCCCGCGGTGGTTTCGTCCACGGACCAATCGGCCGACGCCCAGATCCGACGGCCATCGCCATCCCGAACGCACATCGCGCACAGGCCCGGCAGCAGCACCTTCAACAGCCGCGCCCAGGCTTCGAAGGCGCCCCGGGCATCGAATTCTGGCGCGGTGGCGACCGGCGACTCGGCACCGGCGGGAAGCGGCGGTTGCGTCACGTTGGTCATCCTGACTGGGTCGTGAGCCCGGTGATCCTCGAAGGCATGGTGCGCGGCGTCGGCGGCGTCGACGTTGATCGTCGTCGCAAATCGTCACGCGGTGTCGTTCGACCGATGCCGCCGCGCGAGCCATCCGAACAGCCCGCGCGCGGGCGGCCACCGCGCAGCCCAGAGCACGGCGCCCCAATACCGCCGCGCCCGCGAATCATACCGCGCGAGCGGCAGCATGGCGTAGAGTCGACCGCACGGCTCGTGCAACAACCCCGCGGTCGCGTGCATCCACGTCTCTGCGTCGTGCGCCGCGGTTCTCCAGCGAACCGCATCACCGTGCCACTCGACCCAGATCGCGGCCGAGGTCGGCAAGGCAAGCCTCTCGTCGCCACCGGCAGGGTCATCCGCGCCGGCCGGGTCGCTCGGGCGACCAGGGTCGCGCAAGTACAGCTCCCACGGACGCCTGCCGCGCCCGTTCAGGCGCCACCAACCACCGGGAAGCGGTTCGGCCTCGCCGGCCGGCGCGTGCAAGGTTCTCGACGTCGATGCCACGGGTTCGCTCCGTCCGTTCGGGACTGTGCGCCTCGATCACGGGAATGTATCATCCCCCCGCGTCCCCACGCGCCCGCGCGTGGGCGCTTCCGTTGAACTCCCGAGCGAGCCTCAAACGATGCGCCGTATCCTGTTTCCATCCCTGTTCGCGAGCACCGTCGCCGTCACAGTCGCCGTCACCGCTTTTGCCGCGCCACAACTCGCGCCACCACCGATCCAGCGGGTGATCGAGCAAGGACATTTGCCTTATGCATCGGTCAGTTACATCGTCGAGGACGCAAATACCGGCGCCGTGGTGATCGAACGGAATCCGCGGATCGCGCGTGGACCCGGTTCCGTGATGAAGATGCTGACGACGTACGCGGCCCTCGACACGCTGGGACCGCAATTCAAGTGGCACACGCGCGCACTGGTCGATGGCCCGATCGTGCGCGGGATCCTGCATGGCAACCTGTATCTGCAAGGCGGCGGCGATCCATACATGACGATCGAGCGCTGGTGGCGGTTCGCGGCCGAGCTGCGGGCGACGGGACTGCGAACGATCGACGGCGACGTCGTGATCGACGACCACGAGTTCTCATTGCCCAGCGAGAATCCAGCGGCATTCGACGGGCATCCGAACCGCTTTTACAACGTGATACCGGACGCGTTGATGGTGAACTTCCAATCGATCGACTATCGGGTCGCACCCGATCCCGGCGCGCACCGGGTCACGGTCTCGGCGTTGCCGCGGCCGGTGAACTTCGCGATCGAAAACGACATC
This sequence comes from Pseudomonadota bacterium, assembly GCA_021808035.1. Taxonomy (GTDB): domain Bacteria; phylum Pseudomonadota; class Gammaproteobacteria; order Steroidobacterales; family Steroidobacteraceae; genus Bog-1198. The sequence goes on along the minus strand of JAKBCG010000005.1, from coordinate 15,983 downwards.
CGGCTGGTCGGTGGACGCTGTGCGGGATACGGCGATCGGATCGGCTACCGGGTCGATTCCCCGCAGCGTGATCGGGTCGTATTCAGCGGTACGATGTCGATGCACTGCGGACCTGAACAGTTCACGCGCGCAGTGATGCAGGCGCCGGCGTACGCCTATGGCAGCTTCGTCCAGCTATGGCGCGAGCTCGGCGGACGGGTCGTCGGCGGCTACGCACACCGCGCCGCGCCGCCGCGCGCTCGGACGGTGCTGGATTTCGAATCGCTCCCGCTCGCCGAGATCGTGAGGCTCACCAACAAGTTCAGCAACAACACGATGGCGCGGACCATCCTGCTGACGCTCGGCGAGCGGCGCTACGGTGCGCCGGCCACGCTTGGCAAGGGGATCACCGTGATCGAGGACTGGGCCCGCGAGCACCGGATTCCGCTCGACGGCACGGTGATCGTGAATGGCTCCGGCCTGTCGCGGCGGACGCGGATCGACGCGCAGACGCTCGCCGCGCTGTTGAGATTCGCGTATCACAGCGACTTCGCCCCCGAGTTTCTGGCGTCGCTCCCGATCGCCGGGGTCGACGGCACGCTCCAGCGACACATGCAGGAGACGCCGCCGGGCGCAGTCCGGCTGAAGACCGGACATATCGACGACGTGAGCGCGGTCGCGGGCTACGTTCGAACCCGCAGCGAGCGCACGTTCGTCCTGGTGTCCCTGGTCAACGACCCGCGGGTCGCGACCGGCGCCGCCGAGCGGCTGCATCAGGCGCTCGTCGACTGGATTCTCGCTCGCGGTTGACGGACGACGCGGGTCGTTCGAGGTCCCACTGACAGGTCGCGATGCCGCGGCGAACCCAGACGCCGCAACCGGCGAAGCGAAACCGCCGCGCGAGGCGGCGCCGATACCAGTCACCCGACCGCAAGTGCACTGCGCGGTCGGTGAGCCGCTGGTCGCAGTGCTCGCGCCAGTCCACGTGGGTGAGCGCCGACAGGTAGATCGCGAAGCCCGCGAGCCGCGCGAGGTTCGCGAGTGCCCGCGCGGCCGCCCGATCGTCGAGATACTGGAGGACGTCGTAACACACGACGAGGTCGTAGGTGCGGCCCGGCGCGAACTCCTCTATCGAACCCCGGATCCATCCGTAGCGTGCGCAGAGGTACTCGCTGTGCTCCAGCCCCGTATAGGTCGCGGCGGGCCAGAGTTTCTTGAATGGCGCGCGCAGCGCGCCGATGCCGCACCCGGCGTCGAGAACGCTGCGCACCGGCAGTTCGCAGCGATCCAGCACCGCGGTGATCATCCGCGCCTTCGTGCGCATCTCCGCCGGCGAGGTGACGCGCGTACGCGGATCGAAGTAGAAGCGGCGGAAGTAGGCCTCGTCGAACGCTCTCGGCGTGGCCGCGGCCGCGGGGTCGGGTGGGGATCGCATCGGCGCAGATCTTGCCGGCGATCGCGGGACCGAGCAAGCTGATCCGTGAATGACGGAGCCACGGGGGCGATTTCGACGATGAACGACGACGACGGTCTTCTGCGCGGGACAATGGAGCGGGGATCGGCTCGCGGTGCTGCCGGGACCGCAGGGAGCTGAGCGCGTGGAGGATCAGTGGCTCGCCTGGGCGAAGCGATCGCACGCGATCGCGGCGACGGGACTGCACTATGCCGAAAGCCCGTTCGACCGTGAACGCTACGCCGAGGCCGCGTCCATTGCGAACGAGATGCTCGCCGCGCTCGCCGACGTGCCGCCCCAGCGCATCCGGGACCTGGTGCCCGATTTCGCGCGCGGCTACGCGACACCGCTCGTCGAGGTCCGGGGTGCGATATTCGATCGCGACAGCCGCATCCTGCTGGTTCGCGAGGCGAGTGACGGCCGGTGGACCCTGCCGGGCGGCTTCGCCGACGTCGGCCGTTCGCCGGGCGAGAACATCGTGAAGGAAGTGCTCGAGGAGGCGTCGATCCGTGTCGACGCCCGGGCGCTGTATGCGGTCCGGCACAAGGCGCGGCACCGCTATGACGCCGATACCCGCGACTTCTACAAGCTGTTCTTCGTGTGCGAACGACTCGACGAGACCGCACCGCGACCCGGCGCCGAGACGACCGACGCCGCATTTTTCACCGAGCGCGCGATTCCGCCTCTGTCGACCGGGCGCACGCTGCCCGAAGACGTCGCCGCCGCGTTCGCATACCGTCGGGATCCGTCGCGACCGGTCGCATTCGACTGATCGGCGGCGCTCAGGAATTGGCCGCGTCAGCCCACGGCGGCACCGCGATCGGGATCGCCCGGGAAAGATGTGCGACTCGCTCGGCGAGCATCGGCGGGAAGTCGTCGGTCAACGCCGGGCGCATCGTTGTTCGAATCTCGATCCGGCGCAGCCGACCCCACGCCGATGCGCAGCGGATCCACCGGCTTATCGGCCGCGGCCCGCATTCATCGACCCGCGATGCGCGCCGGCTCGACAAACTGCGACAGGACGCACAATCGCCGAGGGCTGCCGGAGATCGGTTAAGATCGCGCGGGTGAAAGTCGCGGGCGTCTCCTATCGTACCCTCTGGCTGGCCGACGGCGCGGTACGGGTCATCGACCAGTCGCGCCTGCCGTTCGAATTCGCGACCGTCGATCTGCGCTCGCTCGCCGATGCCGCGCGCGCGATCGCCACGATGATCGTGCGGGGCGCGCCGCTGATCGGCGCGACCGCGGCCTACGGGCTTGCGCTCGCGGTGCGCGAGGATCCGTCGGACCGCTCGATCGAAGCCGCCGCGCGAGCGCTGCTCGCCACCCGGCCGACCGCTCACAACCTGGCGTGGGCGCTCGACCGGATGCGCCTGGCACTCACGCACGTCGCACCCGCCTCACGCGCCGACGCCGCTTTCCGGGAGGCCACCGCGATCTGCGACGACGACGTCGCGCAATGCCGGGCGATCGGCGAACACGGCGCCGCGCTGCTGCGCCGTCTCGCCGGCGCAGCGAGCGCCAGGCCCCTGAACGTGCTGACACACTGCAATGCCGGCTGGCTTGCCTGCGTCGACTGGGGCACTGCGCTCGCACCGGTCTATCGTGCGCACGACGAAGGACTCGCCCTGCACATCTGGGTGGATGAGACCCGACCACGCAATCAGGGCGCTTCCCTGACCGCATTCGAACTTGCCGCCCACGGGGTGCCCCATACGGTCATCGCCGACAACCTCGGGGGACACCTGATGCAGACCGGCCGCGTCGACGTGGTGATCGTCGGCAGCGACCGAGCCACCGCGACCGCGGACATCTGCAACAAGGTGGGTACCTACCTGAAGGCGCTCGCGGCGCACGACAACGGCGTGCCGTTCTACGCAGCGTTGCCGGCAAGCACGATCGACTGGTCGATCGCGCACGGCGAGGAGATTCCGATCGAAGAGCGTCCCGAGCGCGAGTTGACGCACCTGACCGGCCTCGCCGACGGCGGCGGGTTGGCGACCGTACGGGTCGTGCCGGTGGGAAGCCCGGCGTTGAACCTTGCGTTCGACGTCACTCCTGCGCGACTGGTGACCGGCTTGATCACCGAGCGCGGCGTATGCCCCGCGACCGGCGACGGGCTCCTCGGACTCTATCCCGAGCGGCGAGCGGACCGATGACCGGATCGGCGACGCACGCGGCAGACGTCGAGTGGCGCAGGGATCAGGCGCTTCGTGCCGCGGTGATCGACGGTTGCCGCCGGCTGGTCCGCGAGGGGCTCATCGTCGGCACCGCCGGCAACGTCTCCGTCCGGCGGGATACCGATCGCTTCTTCGTCAGCCCGACCGGGACGCCCTATGACGCACTGCGGTCCGACGACGTGGCGCTCGTCGACCTCGACGGGCGCTGGCGAGGTGGCCGACGGCCGTCGAGCGAGTGGCGCATCCATCGCGATCTGTACCGGGCGCGGCCAGAGGTCGCCGCGATCGTGCACACCCATTCGCGTGAGGCCACCGCGCTCGCCTGCACCGGACGGGGTATACCGGCATTCCATTACATGGTGGCGGCGGCTGGCGGCGAGGACGTGCGCTGCGCACCGTACCGGACGTTCGGCACACAGGCCTTGTCGGAGGCCGCGCTCGCGGCGCTCACCGGACGGCGGGCCTGCCTGCTCGCGAATCACGGCGTGCTGTGCGTCGGATCCGACCTCGAAGCGACCCTCGGCCTCGCGGCCGAAATCGAAGACCTCGCGGAGAACTCCCGGATCGCGCTCGGGCTCGGGAATGTCGCAGTGCTCACCGCGGCGCAGATGCGCGAGGTGTTCGACCGGTTCGCGACCTATGGCCGGCAGGACGACGCGGATCCGGACCTGATCCGAATCACGGATCCACCGCCGGGAACGCGGGAAGAACCCCGATGAACACGACGGCGCAGGTACCGGCCGGCTACCGCACGCTCGAGACGGCATCGCTCGCGAATTGGCTCGCGGCATTGCCGGCGGTGCGCGAACGGCTCGGCGGCGCGCCGGGGCGCTGGACGGCGCGCGAGGTCGGCGACGGCAACCTGAACCTCGTGTTTATCGTCGACGGTCCCGAGGGGTCGATTTGCGTGAAGCAAGCGCTCCCCTACCTGCGAGTCGCCGGGCCCTCCTGGCCGATGACGCTCGAGCGGGCCTATTACGAGCAGGCCTACTATGCGGCCGTCGCGCCGCACGTCGGCGCGGCGATTCCGCACGTCTTTCATTACGATCCCGACCAGTACGCGATCGTGATGGAGCGCTTGACGCCGCACGTGATCCTGCGGCGCGGGCTGATCGCCGGCCATCGCTATGCGAGCGTCGGGCAGGACATCGGTGACTACGTCGCCCGCGCCGGATTTTTCACGTCCGACCTGGCGGAGCCGTTCGAGCGCAAATTCGATCGCATCGCCCGCTTCGCGGGCAACACCGACCTGGTCCGGATTTCGGTCGACCTGATCTTCACCGATCCGTACTTCGAGCACCCGCGCAACCGCCATACCCGCCCGCACCTCGATCGCGACGTCGCGGCGCTGCGTTGTGACGCCGCGGCAAAGGGGGCCGCCGCCGAACTCGGCCGGCGGTTCCTCGGCGAGACGCAGGCGCTGATCCATGGCGATCTGCATTCCGGTTCGATCATGGTCACGGACGCGGACACGCGCGTGATCGATCCGGAGTTCGCGTTCTATGGACCGCTCGGATTCGACCTGGGGGCTTTTCTCGGCAACCTCGTGCTGGCATGGTGCGCCCAGCCCGGTCTCGCACTTCGCCCCGGCGAACGCGACGCATATCGCGATTGGATCCTCGAGCAGGCAAGGGCGTTCTGGACGGCGTTCCACGACCGCTTCCTGGGTCTATGGCGGACGGCAGGACATGGCGACGCATGGCCCGCGGCGCTGTTCCGCGAACCCGGCGACGGGGCGGCGCTCGAATCGGCGCGACGACAGTATCTGGATGCATTGTTCGCCGACATGCTGGGCTATGCAGCCTGCAAGATGATCCGCCGGGTCGTCGGCTTTGCGCACGTTGCGGACCTCGACGACATCGCCGACCCGGCGAGGCGCGCCTGCTGTGAGCGCAGCGCGCTCGGAATCGCGAGGCACTGGCTCGCGCGACGCCGGGAATATGGGTCGATCGAGGATGCGCTGGCGGCACTGCCGGAGATCGCCGCGGCTTGAGCCCGACGCGCCGCCCCGGGGTGATTCAGCCGTCCGGCGGCCCGTAGTCGTTCGGACCCGGGAATCCCCGCTCGACCAGGAAGATCAGGACGACGATCCAACCGACGACCGGTATGAACCCCAGCAGCAGCCAGAAGCCGCTCCGTCCGGTGTCGTGGAGCCGGCGAACACCGACCGAGACCAGTGGCAGGATCATCACGAGCGCGGTGATCGCGTTCACGAAGTCACCGAGGATCCGGGCCGCGGCAGTGACCACGAACACGAACAGCCAGAACCACCAGTATTCCGGGCGTGACGCGCGCCCTTGGAACTGCGCATACCTCGAGAAGCACCGCTTGACCGCGTCGCTGAATCCCATCGCGCCTCTCCCGGCCGATCGTTCTCGTTCGCTCCCGCCGGACGCGATCTTGCGCGCCGCGGCCCGATCCTGTCGAGCCCCGCCGCGCGCCAATCGACGCGCGGGTCAGCGCGCGATCGCGGCCGCCTCGGCGACGCGTTGACGGACATGCCGGGCCGCAAGGCACGGCCGGTCGACCCGCGCGCCGTCGAGCGCGACGGCGGTGACGCCGGGGCGCCGGCCGAGGGTCGCGGCAAGCCGGCGCGGCGTCCCGAGGTCGTTCCATCCACAGGCCGGAACCCGCTTCACGATGAGGTCGGGTTCCGCGCCGGCGAGCAAATGGCGCGAAAAGTCGAGCGGGCGCATCTCGGAATATTCGGCGCTGAGCGCCGCGCCGCCGTCGCAACGGTAACCATCGCGCTCGAGGGCGTGCTGCATGCGTTCGACCAGCCCGGGCAACCGCCGCTCGAAGAGTGCGAGCAACGCGCGAGCGGTCGCGGCGAAGATGAAGGAATTCCACAATGCGCCGCGAGCGAGGAGGTCGGCCGCGATCGACGCCGCGGGCTTCTCCACGAAGGAATGGCCCGTGTGAACGACTGCGGCGATCTCGACATCCGGCACGACGTAGCCGAGTTCACCGTCCGCTTCTTCCGGCTCGATGCCGAGCAGCAGCAGGCCCGATGTCTCGCGCGCCAGCGTCGCCCCCTCGCGAAGCGCCGTGCCGAGGACCGCTTCGTCCTCGACGTGGTGATCGGACGGCAGCCACACGATCACCGCGTCGGGCTCGCGCGCGGCGATATGCAGCGTCGGCAGCAGGATGCCGTTGGCGGTACCGCGATTCTCCGGCTGGACGAACACGTTCTCGGGACGCAGATCGTCGACCTCGCTCCGCCACCAGCGTCGATGCTGGGCGGCGACGATCGTTCCGACGCGCTCCGGCGACGACACCGCCTGCGCCCGCCGCAGCGCGTCGCCGAGCAGCGTCGTCGCGCCATACAACGAGCAGAACTGTTTTGGCGTCGCGGCTCCCGCGGGGTCGCTCGTCAGGCTCTGGAGCCGCGTGCCCGCGCCGGCCGCGAGCACGATCGACCAAGGTTCCACCGGATCGTTCATCGCTCATTCCTCCGGTTACCGCGCGTGCATCGAGAGACGACGTCTTGCGGTTCGATCCGCCGATCTTGCGGAAAGTTCCTGAACGTTGCGTGACGCTTGGATGGCGGTTGGGTTGCAACCGGGTGCGAACGACGGCGACGTGCGCCGGGGCGTCAGCGGCGCGGCGCGACGACGTAGTGGCGTGTGCCGTCGCGCGGATCGAAATAGACCGCGGTCAGGCGAGCGCTCGACGGATCGACGAAACGCTCGCCGGTATCGGTCCATGCGGCATCAGGGCCGGTCTCGATCAACGGCTTGTACCGCCAGCGCTCGATCGCGAGGCCGACGACGAGCAACGCTCCTGCGATCAGCAATTGGGGCACGAACATGACGAACATGCCGGTCACCGCCGCCACGCCGGCGCCGATCAGCAGGATCGCGCCGAGCGCGTACAGCACGATCGGCAGCATTCGCGTCCCTTCAGGTCGCAGGCTCGATCACGACCGCGGTGCCGTACGCGACGATCTCGCTCATCGTCTGTCCGATCTCGGCGGAGTCGAATCGCATCATCACCACGGCGTTCGCGCCCATCGCCCGCGCGTTCGTAACCAGCCGATCGAGCGCGTGGCGGCGCGCCTCCTCGAGCATCTGGGTGTATTCGTGGATCTCTCCGCCGACCAGCGAACGCAGGCCGGCCATCACGTTGCCGCCGATTCCGCGGCTGCGAACGACGACGCCGAAGACCTGGCCCTTGACCTGCGAGACGCGCTGACCGGGGACGTTCTCGGTGGTGACGACGAGCATCGCTGGGACTCCTCTGCGGAGCGCGGGCCGCCGCGGCGCGGCAACGGGCGACCGTATCTGGGGGGGATTGTCGGCGGGCGGCCACAGCCGGTCAACCCGCAACCGTTCGGGGACCACGGTGCGCCACCCCCGGTTGGCGCCGACCCGGAAGGATTGCGCATCGCAGGACGTCGGGCTTAATATCCAGGGCTGTCCGCAAATATTAGCAAATCTCGATACATTTCGCGGCGCCCGGGGTTCGCGGGAACCGCATGGCAACCGTATGGCAAGGAGCAGATCACCATGACCGTCACCCGCAGAGATCTCCTGGGCATCGTCGCGACGACCGGCATCGCCGGCATGGCGTTGGACCCCTTTGCATCCGCCCGCGCGCAACCTGCGAGCACGCCGCTCCCATCGCTGATCGAGTCCGGCGGCGGACATCTCAAGGCGCTGATCGCCGCGCTCGCGAAGGCGCCGCGCCGCCGCGATTTCAAGGAAGTGCCGATGATCGTCGCGTCGCCGGAACAATGGGACCACGAGGCCCTGGCTTTGCTGACTCATTACCGGGGCGGCCCGAAGCAGGTCTGGGACAACACCGCGATCGACAGTCCCTGGCTCAACCTGATGCGCAACTCGCTGAACGCGCAGATCTGGGCGTTCAAGCATCCGGACTTCCTCGTCGTCTCTGCGACCCATGGGACCGCCCATCTTGCGCTGTACGACCAGTACCTGTGGGACAAATACGGGCTTGCGAAGCTCACCGGCGGAAAATTCGCGCGCAACTCGTTCCTCGACGTCCCCGCGGCGGCGCACGCCGACGCAGCCGACTTCGAAGACCCGGCGGGCGTGTTCTCGCCGAAGGACAACAGCATCCCGACCTTGCAGGCGCGCGGCGTCGTGTTCCTCGCATGCCACAATGCGATCTTCGAGCTGTCCTCGAGGTTGCATGCGACGGGCGTGAATCCGGACAAGCTCAGCCTTGCGAGGATGGGCGCGGAGTTCACGAACCACCTGATCCCCGGCGCCGTGCTGACGCCGGGCATCGTCGGGACGCTGCCGGAACTCGGCACGGCGGGCTTTCAATACGCGAAGTGAGGGATACGTGATGCGACAGCGAATCTGGCCGATGGTCGCGGCGCTCGCCGCGTGCGTCGCATGGTGCGGCTCGTCCGCTTGCGCCGCGCAGGGAGCGGACTCGATCTATCCGCCCTGGAGTCATGGCACCAACGACCCGGCGGTGCGGCGCGGGCTCGAGTTCACGGTGCCTGAGGTCGACGACCTGCCCGACTTCCACGGCAACCCTTGCGGCGCACGACTGACGATCTTCGTCGGCGGCAACTACTACTTCGCGATGGCGCCTCTCGTCGCGGCGTTCGAGAAGGCGCATCCCGAGCTGCGCGGTGAGATCTACTACGAGACGATCCCCCCGGGATTGCTGGTGCGGCAGATCGAGAACGGCGGCACGATCACGGTCGGCAACATGACCTGGAGCGTGCGGGCGGACGTGTTCGCGGCCGGGCTGCGCGGCGTGCAGGCGATGATCGCCCGGGGGTACGTGCTCGGGCCGGCGGTTCCGTACGTCACCAACGATCTGACGATCATGGTCCCGAAGGGCAATCCGGCGCACATCGCATCGCTCGCCGATCTCGCGCGTCCCGGGGTGCGCGTGGTGATGCCGAACCCGCGCTTCGAGGGCGTCGCGCGGCAGATCCAGGGGGCGCTCGTGAAGGCGGGCGGACGGTCGTTGGAGACCGCGGTCTACGCGACGAAGGTGAAGAGCGGCGAGACGATCCTCACGCACATCCATCACCGGCAGACGCCGTTGTTCCTGATGCAAGGCAAGGCCGACGCGGGCGTGACGTGGAAGTCGGAGGCGATGTTCCAGGAACAGGCCGGGCATCCGATCGCAAACGTCGCGATCCCCTCCGCCCAGAACGTGACCGCGATCTACGCCGCCGGGATCCTGAAGAGCGCGCCGCACCCGCGGGCCGCGCGCGCCTGGGTCGACTTCCTGAAGTCCCCGCCGGCGCTCGCGATCTTCGCGCGCTACGGTTTCGCGCCCTACCGCCACTGAAACGCCGGTCCAGAACGTCACGAGGTCCGCGCCATGTCGACCGATGCCAAGACGACCGGGAACCCGCGATCCGCCGACTGGCGGATCGCGGGCATCGCGCTGCTCAGCGCCCGCTTCGTGCAAGGATGGATCTACTGGGGCGGTGGCAGCCGCCGATTCATCTACGCGCCGAAGAAGCTCGATCCGCACGCGGCGCACTGGATGGCGAACAAGTTCCAGACCGCGATGCCGGGCGCGCTCCTCGGAATGGACCACCTGGTCAGCTACCTGCTGCAGCATTTCTACCTGCTCTATGCGGGCGTCATCGTCTTCAGCGCGGCGGAGTTGATCTTCGGTCTGTTCCTGATCTTCGGCTTCCTGACCCGGCTGAGCGCACTGGTCACGATGGGTCTGAGCGTCGTGCTGATGTTGCTGTTCGGCTGGCAAGGGGCCACCTGCATCGACGAGTGGACGATGGCGGCGTGCAATTTCGGGATCGGCGCGACGCTGCTCGCGGGTGGCGCGGGTGCCTATTCGATCGACGCCTGGCTCGGGCGGACGCGGCCGGCGCTCGCGGGGAAGCCGTGGTTTCGCTGGGTCGCGAGCGGAGCCTTGCCGGAGAAGACCCTCGAATCGCTCGGCAAGGCGCTCTGGGTCGTGACGATCCTGTTCGTGGTATCGACCTATCACTACTACCGGGGTTCGGTCGTGACGCCATTCCATTCCGGTCCCGTCAGCCCGTCGAAGCATCATGTGACCCTGAGCGACGCGGTCGTGCGTGGCGACGGAGGCGTCTCGTTCCACGCCTACCTCGACGGGGGCACGCCGGCCGTCCCGGCGCACATCGTGCGGATCGTGCTCCGCGGACCGGACGGGCGCGCCGTCGAGACCTGGAACGGTTCGAATCTTGGCGCGCTGCCGAAAGCCGCGTTCGCGAACGATTACGCGTACAACCGGTTCGGGCCCGGGTTCGAGAGCATCCAGGCGGGCGTCGGCTCCAAGGCGACCATCGCGTTGCCGGCGGCTCAAACCGGACTGCGCCTCGCGCCGGGCCGTTACGTGATCGAGGCGACCACGATCGACGCGATTCGGTTCACGACGAGCGCCACGCTCGGCACCACCCGTTGACCGAGGCATCCGCGCGAATGTGACTCGGCCCCGCGAGTCCCCTGACGCCCGCGCGCCCGACGGCACTGTCGCCGATTGGCGACCCGGGAACTCCGCCGCGACGGTGGAGTCGACCTTCTTACAACGAACCACCGTGGGGACTTCTGATGATCAAACGATGTCTGCCGTTCGCGGCACCCTTGCTCGTGCTGTCCGGCACCGCCGGCGCGGCCGGATTTGGAACGTCCCAGTACGACTTCCAACCTTACGTCGGTGCGAATATCGGGATCATGCGCTACGACGAAAGCGGACTCTCGACCGTGAGCCCCAGCCTGATCATCGCGCGCATCGGCATGCCGCTGTCCGATTATTTCGGCATCGAGGGCCGGATCGGGACCGGACTCTCGAGCGACAACAGTGCCGGCGCCGCGGTGAGCGTCGACACGATCGGCGGCGCGTATCTCAAGGGTTCCTACCCGATCCTGCCGACGTTCTCGGTCTATGGCGTCGCCGGACTCGGCACGGTTAGCCTCAGCCGCAACTTCGGTGACGGGCACACCACCAACACTGGCCTGTCGTTCGGCGTCGGCGGCGACGTCGCATTGCGCGGCGCGCTCGGATTGAACTTCGAATGGACGCATTTCCCGGGCGGAACCGACGCGGGATATTCCTACAACTCGGACGTGTTCAGCGCGGGTGTGAGCTGGCGCTTCTAGGGATCCGCACTTTACCGGATCGCCATGCGGGGAGGGCGGTGGCGGCACGGGCCGCCATCGCACCCCGAGCGATCATTCGATCGCTTCGCCGTGCAAAGCGATGTCGAGTCCTTCGCGTTCCTCGTCCGTACTCACGCGCAGCCCGATCGTGAGGTCGATCGCCTTGAGGATCGCAATGCTCGCCAGGAAACTCCACGCCAAGGTCGCGGTCACGCCCTTCAACTGCGTGAGGACACTGCCGGTCGCGCCGCTGACCGCCTTGCTGACGAGCGCGCCGGTGAGCAATGCACCGAGGATTCCACCGACGCCATGCACGCCGAATGCGTCCAGTGCATCGTCATAGCCGAACCACTTCTTCATCGACGTAGCCGACCCATAACAGACGACGCCCGCCAGCGCGCCGATCAGCACCGCCCCGTCCGGCGTGACGAAGCCCGCTGCCGGCGTGATCGCGACGAGTCCCGCGACTGCGCCGGACGCGATGCCGAGCACGCTCGGTTTGCCCTTCAGGAGCCACTCCGTGAACATCCAGGTGATCGCCGCGGCAGCCGCGGCGACGTGGGTGGCCAGGAACGCCATGCCGGCGCGCCCATCGGAGACGAGCGCCGATCCCGCATTGAACCCGAACCAGCCCACCCACAGCAGGGCCGTGCCGATCACGGTCAAGGTCAGGTTGTGCGGCGCCATCGCCGTTCGTCCGTAACCGATGCGCTTCCCGAGCATCAACGCCGACGCGAGGCCCGCGATCCCCGCGTTGACGTGGACGACGGTGCCACCCGCGAAGTCGAGCTGCGTGGCCGCGAACCAGCCGCCCGGCGCCCACATCCAATGCGCGACCGGACAATAGACGATGAGCAGCCAGAGCGACATGAACCACAACATCGCCGAGAATTTCATGCGTTCGGCGAGGGATCCGCAGATCAACGCCGGCGTGATGATCGCGAACGTGCCCTGGAACATCGCATACACGGACTCGGGAATCGTCGGCGCGAGCGGCGATACACTCACCCGGCCGGCGTCGTGCAGATAGACGATGCCGTCGAAGAACGCCCGGCCGAGGCCGCCGAGATATGGCGTCGGACCCGGCGTGAATGCGAGCGAGTAGCCGACGGCCCACCACAGGATCGTGACCACGCAGGTGATCGCGAAGCTCTGCATCAAGGTCGACAACACGTTCTTCTTGCGGACCATGCCCCCGTAGAAGAGCGCAAGTCCCGGTACCGTCATCATCAACACCAACGCGGTGGAGGTGAGCATCCACGCGGTGTCGCCGGCGCTGATCCGCGCGAACGGAACGATATCCGGCTGGATCGGCGCCGCAGCGGCATGCCCGGCCACGAGCAGCGCAGCCAGCGGGACGACTTGCCGCCAGAACGATCTCCGCGAACGATTCATCGGTGCGACGTTCCTCCGTGCCCACGAACGGCCATGCCTGAACCAGACTCTGCGAACACGGAAGCAATTCCGATGCCAACCCCTGACCTGCGATGCAAATCCGCCGGCCGCAGGCCGGGCAGGTGGCTTCCGCAGTGCGCACGACGGCGTGACGCACCGATCCGGTGCATTGCCGCACCGGGGTGGTGCGCGGCGCGGGCATCTGAAGAGGGGTCGAGCCGGGCGTCGATCGCATGGTATTTTGCAGATTGCCCGGCGCCGGCCGGGTCCGCGCTCCACACACGAGGACGGCACGCATGCGACTATATGTCGATTCCAACTACGTGAGCCCTTACGCGCTCACCGCGTTCGTGAGCCTCGTCGAGAAGGAACTCGCCTTCGACGTCGAGCCGCTCGACCTCGCGAAACACGCGAACGAGAACCCGCATTACGCGCGCGCGTCGCTCACCCGCCGCGTCCCGACCCTGATCCACGAGGATTTCGCGCTGTCGGAGTCCTCGGCGATTGCCGAATACCTCGACGAGGCCTTCCCGGGCGGCACGCGGCTCTACCCGGGCGGGCCGCGCGAGAGGGCGCGGGCGCGCCAGGTTCAGGCCTGGGTGCGCAGCGACCTGATGCCGATCCGCGAGGAGCGCCCGACGTTCGTCGTTTTCTGCGGGACGAAGCGGCCACCGCTGTCGGCGGCGGCGCGAGCCGCGGCGGACAAGCTCACGACCGCCGCACTCGCGTGGCTCGACGGTTCGCGCGGATATCTATGCGGAAGCTGGTCGATTGCGGACGTGGACCTCGCGATGATGTTGCAGCGATTGGTCGCACACGGCGATCCCGTGCCGGCGCCGCTCGCCGAGTACGCGCATCGCCAGTGGCGCCGCCCGAGCGTCGCGCGCTGGATCGCGCAGCGGCGTCCGCCCATCGTCGACTATTGAACGCCGCACGGGCGCGCGCCGGCGCCCGTGATCCGATTCACGTTGAGCGCGCTTGTCACCCTAAAGGGTGACGTCAGGCGCGCACATCCCGCGTACCGTCACTCGCGCGCAGTTCCATCAACGGGGTGAGGCATCGTGAACGGCACAGTCGGCTTTCTCGTTCGGGGCATCTATCGGGGACTCATCATGGCGACGTTCCTCGCGGTCGCCGCCTGCGGAGGCAGCAGCGGTGGCGGGAGCGGAACCCAGACGAACACCTACACGATCTCCGGCACCATCAGCGGCACCCCCGGAGTCAGCGTCGCGTTGAGCGGCGCGTCCAGCGCGACCACGACCACCGACTCGTCCGGCAATTACCAGTTCACCGGACTCGCGAACGGGAGCTACACGATCACGCCAACGCTCGCGGGTGAGACGTTCAGCCCGACGAACCTCTCCGTGACCATCAGCGGCGCCAACCTCAGCGCCGAGAATTTCACCGCCGCGGCCACGACCTACACCTTGAGCGGCGCGGTGCAGACCTCGAACGGCGGCGCGCTCGCCGGGGTCTCGTTGCAGTTGAGCGGTGCGGCGAGCGCGACGCAGACCTCGAACGCGTCGGGCCAGTACTCGTTCGCGAACCTCGCGGCCGGCAGTTACACGGTGACCCCGACGCTCGCCGGATACACCTTCGCACCGACGAGCGCCCAGGTGACGATCTCGAACACCAACCTGAGCGCGACGACCTTCGTCGCGACCCCGACTCCCCCGGCGACCTATTCGATCTCCGGCACCGTGAGCGGCGCGGTCGCGGGCGGCGTCACGGTCACCCTGTCCGGCGCGGGCACCGGCACGACCACAACCGCCGCCAACGGCAGCTACACGTTCACCGGACTCGCCCCGGGCAACTACACCGTGACACCGACGGCGAGCGGCTACACCTTTTCGCCGACCAGCACCGCGGTCACAATCAACAGCTCCGACGTGACCGGCACGAACTTCACCTCGACTGCGGTCGTCGCCGCGACCTATTCGATCTCCGGCACCGTGAGCGGCGCGGTCGCGGGCGGCGTCACGGTCACCCTGTCCGGCGCGGGCACCGGCACCACCACGACCGCCGCCAACGGCAGCTACACGTTCACCGGACTCTCCCCGGGCAACTACACCGTGACACCGACGGCGAGCGGCTACACCTTCTCGCCGACCAGCACCGCGGTCACGATCAGCAGTTCCAACGTGACCGGCACGAACTTCACTTCGACCGCGGTTGTCGCCGCGACCTATTCGATCTCCGGCGTCGTGAGCGGCGCGGTCGCGAGCGGCGTCACGATCACCCTGTCCGGCGCGGGCACCGGCACGACCACAACCGCCGCCAACGGCAGCTACACGTTCACCGGACTCGCCCCGGGCAACTACACCGTGACGCCCTCGCTCAGCGGCTATACGTTCTCGCCGACCAGCACCCCGGTCACGATCACCAGTTCCAACGTGACCGGCACCAACTTCACCTCGAGCGCCGTGGTCGTACCGACGTACTCGATCTCCGGCACCGTGAGCGGCACCTGGGTGTCCGGCGTGACCGTCACTCTGTCCGGAGCATCGTCCAACGCCACGTCGACCGCCGCGAACGGCACGTATAGCTTCAGCGGTCTCGCACCCGGCAACTACACCGTGACGCCGTCGCTCAACGGTTACACGTTCTCACCGACCAACGCGGCGGTCACGATCACCAACGCGAACGTGACCGGCGAGAACTTCAGCGACGCCGCGACCAATGCCGGCAATGGCGCCTATACGATCTCCGGGACCCTGAGCTATGCGGGCTCCAAGACCGGGCTCGTGAATGTGATGGTCTTCCAGGCCTGCTCGGGCTGCAACGGTCAGTCGGCGGTCTACGGGACCGCGGTCAGCTTGAGCGGTTCGGCGGGCGCCTACAGCGGCAGCTACACGATCCGCGGCGTGACGCCGGGGAGCTACTACGTGGTTG
>JAKBCG010000242.1 GCA_021808035.1 Pseudomonadota bacterium | reverse complement strand
CACCGGGGCCTGGTAGACCGCGGCGAACAGCAGCGCGTGGTGGAAGTCCGCCTCGGCGCTGCTGCCTTCGCCGATCCAGGCCGCCGCGAGATCGTCCTCGCCCTTGATCGCGGCCGCCATCGCCCAGCCGACCGCCTGCGGGAACTGCGTCGCGAGGTTGCCGGAAATCGAGAACAGGCGCTGCGCGGCCGAGTGGTACATGACCGGCAACTGCCGGCCCTTGCACATGTCGCGCGTGTTCGACAGGAGTTGGCACATCATGTCGACCAGCGGCAGGCCGCGCGCGATGTGCAAGCCCTGGTTGCGGTACGACGGGAACAGCATGTCGCCCGGGCGCAGCGCCATGCACTGCGCGACCGACACGGCCTCCTCGCCGAGGCTGCGCATGTAGAACGTGATCTTGCCCGAGCGTTGATTGCGCTGCATGCGATCGTCGTAGATCCGCGTCAGCAGCATGTGCCGCAGCCCGACCTGCAACTCCGCGGCGTCGAGGTGCGGGTGCCAGGGTCCGACCGCATCGTGCGCATCGTCGAGCACGCGCACCAGTTCGAGCGACAGGTAACCGATGTCGCGGGCGCGGACATTCACGTCCGGCCGCGGCACGGCGCCGGCCGGCGAGAGCTGCAGGTAGCTGAAATCCGGCGATTCGCCGGGCCGGGCCGGGGTGGGCGGCAGGTGTAGACGAGGACTTCGCGGCATGCCGATCAATCTACGTCCATGGCCGCCGGAATGTTGATTTTCATTGAACCAAACCGAATAATACGGAAAATTAGTTCAATTTTATTGTCCATAATGGAAAATAATCGTCAATTTCGTCTCGATGCGCTCGATCTCAAGATCCTGCGGATCCTGCAGCACGAAGGCGCGCTGCCGGTCGCCGAGGTCGCCGCACGCGTGCATCAATCGACGACCACCTGCTGGCGACGCATCCAGCAACTCGAGCAACAGCGCGTGATCCGGGGCCGGGTCGCGCTGCTCGACCGCGCGGCGCTCGGGCTCGACGTCACGATCCTCGCGCACGTGAAGCTCGCGACCACGGGTCGCGACGCGATCGCCAAGTTCGAGGAGGCGATCCGCGACCGCAGCGAAGTCCTCGAGTGCTACACCCTGACCGGGGAGTGGGATTTCCTGTTGAAGATCGTCACGAAGAACATCAAGTCGTTCGAGGCGTTCTACCTCGATTACCTCTCGCGGATACCGTTCGTGCAGTCGGTGAACTCCTCGGTCGCGGTCACGGTGATCAAGGAATCGACCGCGTTGCCGCTCGGCTGAGCGCATAGCGCCCGTCGCGCTCATCCGGCGCGGCTGTGCGCTTACGCCAGCGAGCCTGCGAACCGGCGGATGCGCGCGCTCGCCTCGCGCAGCACCGGCTCGTCCGTCGCGATGAAGACGCGAACGAACCCGGCGGTTTCCCGTCCGAATGCGCCACCGTCGAGCACCGCGACGCGCTCGGCCTCGTAGAGTCCGCGCATGAACTGGTAGCCCGTGAGCCCGGTCGCGCGCACGTCGATCAGCATGAACATTCCGGTCTCCGGAGCTGCGCAGGCGAGGTTCTTCGCGCCGCGCAGTTCGCCGAGCAGCAGCGACCGGCGGACCGCGCAGTACTCACGGGTGCGCGCCTCGGCCTGCGGCGCGATCGAGATCGCGGTCGCCGCCGCCTCCTGCACGAAGCCGGGCAATCCGAACAGCATGCACATCACCAGCGACTCGACGTGGCCCGCGAACTCGCGTGGTCCGACGACCCAACCGGCGCGCCAACCCGGCATCGCGTGCGTCTTCGACAGGCTGCAGATCGTGATCACTTGTTCCGGCAAGCGCGTCGCGAGCCCCGGGACCTGCCCGCCCGGCGCGATGCCGGCATACACCTCGTCGGCGACGACCCACAGTGAATGGCGTTCGGCGAGGTCGCCGATCACCGCGAGTTCCGCTTCGTTCGTGATCACGCCGGTGGGATTGCTCGGCGTCGCGAGGAAGATTGCGCGGGTCCTCGGCGTGATCGCCCGCTCGAGCGCAGCCAGGTCGATCCGGAAGCCGCGCTGAGCGGGTGCCGGCACGCGCACCAAGCGTGCGCCGGACACCTCGATCGTCGCCGGATAGGTGGTGTACATCGGATCGAACGAGATCACCTCGTCGCCCGGTCCGGCAAGGCACAGCGACGTCGCGAACAGGCCGTTCTGCGCGCCGGCGAGCACGACGACTTGATCGGCGCTCACCCGCTGGCCGGTTCGCGCCGCGTGCAAACCCGCGATCGCCTCGCGCAAATGCTGTCGTCCGGTGGTCGGGGTATAGTGCGTGTCGCCCGCGCGAATGCGCTCGATCGCGCGCTCGCGCACCGGATCCGGCGTATCGAGGTCCGGATCCCCGGCGCTCAGCAGGATCACGTCCTCGCCGCGCTCGCGCGCCGCGCGGGCCTCGTAGTGCGTGATCCAGGCGTCGGCGCCGTCGCCGGCGATACGTTCGACCAGTTCGGAAAACTTCATCGTCTCGATCCTCTCGTCTTGCCTAGTGCACGACCGACTTGCATACTTCCGCCCCCGTGACGCGCACTTGAGCGCGCACCCAGCAGGGGCTCACCGATGTCGATCACTGTCGGGCGGTATCTCGTCGAAACCTTGGCCGTCAATGATATCGACACCGCGTTCGGAATTCCCGGCGTTCACACCCTCGAGCTCTATCGCGGGCTCGCGCATTCGAAGATGCGGCACGTGCTGGTGCGCCACGAACAGGGCGCGGGGTTCGCGGCGGACGGCCACGCGCGCGCGAGCGGCCGGCCGGCGGCGGTCTTCGTGATCTCCGGGCCCGGGCTCACCAACGTACTGACCCCGGCCGGGCAGGCGTACTCCGATTCGGTCCCGTTGCTTGTGGTCGCGAGCACGCCGCCGCGACCGACCCTCGGCAAGGCGTGGGGCGTCCTGCATGAACTGCGCGATCAACACGCGCTCGCCGACCGCGTGTTCGGCGTCGCCCGCTCGGCGCGTTCCGCGGCCGACGTGCGCGACCATCTGCGCGCCTGCCTCGCATCGCTGCGCAGCGGACGGCCCCGTCCGGCGTATCTGGAGGTGCCGCTCGATCTGCTCGGCGAGGACACCGACCTCGTGCCGGAACGGTTTTCCGCCCCCTCCGCGCCCGGTGCCGGCGATCCGGCGGCGCTCGAGGAGACGATCCGGACGCTGAACGCGGCGGAGCGTCCGCTGATCGTCGCCGGGGGCGGCGCGGTGCATGCGGCGGCCGAACTGCGCCTAGTCGCCGAGCGCCTCGACGCGCTGCTCGTGACGACGACCGCCGGCAAGGGGATCCTGCCGGACCGTCATGAGGCCCACCTCGGCGCATCGCTCCCCTATCGCGAGACGCAGGAGCTCGCGGCATCCGCGGACGTCGTGCTCGCGGTCGGGACGGAGATCGCCGAGACGGACATCTACTGGTCGACCCGGCTCGCGCTCAGCGGCCGGATGATCCGCATCGACGTCGATCCAGCGAAACTCGCCGACCACTACGGCGCCGCGGTGCCGATCCTCGGCGACGCGCGGCGCGCGCTCGAGGCGATCCTGCCGGGACTCGAGTCGCGCGGCGGGTGGCGCACCCGGATCGGCGGCGCCGCGGCGGTGCGCGCCCGGATCGACGCGTCCTGGAATCCAGCGGCGCGGACCTATTCGATGGTGCTCGCCGCGATCCGCGCGGGCCTGCCGGCCGACGGCGTCGTGTTCAGCGACATGACCCAGATCGCCTACCATGGCAACTACGCGTTCCCGGTCGACCGGCCCGGCTGCTGGTTCCATCCATCCGGCTACGGCACGCTCGGCTTTGCGCTGCCGGCCGCGCTCGGCGCGAAGATCGCGCTTCCGACGCGCGCGGTGCTGGCACTGGCGGGGGATTTCGGCCTGCAGTTCACGCTCGGCGAATTGATGACCGCGGCGGAGAGCGGACTCGCGCTGCCGATCGTCGTGTGGAACAACGCGGCGCTCGGCCAGATTCGCGACGACATGACCGCGGCGGGCATCCCGCCGCTCGGCGTGATCGCCCGCAATCCGGACTTCCAGGCGCTCGCGCGCGCCTGTGGCGTGCGCGCGGTGCGCATTCGCGGCGACGAGGGCCTCACGGCGGCGGTGCGCGAAGCACTTGCCGCGACCGGACCGACCCTGATCGAGATCACGGAGGGACCGAAGCATGTTTGATCGACCTCTCGCCTGTGCGGCGCTCGTCGCGATCGTGCTCGCACCGCCGGCGTTCGCCGCGCGCACATTGCACGTCGTCGAGCACGCGTTGACCGACCGCGTGCTCGACCTCGGCGCGAAGGGCGATTCGCGCGGCGACCTGCTGACGTTCGCGAACCCGGTGTTCGACGCCACCAACAAGGTCCAGGTCGGCAGCGACC